>CALETX010000255.1 GCA_937920455.1 uncultured bacterium | reverse complement strand
ACAAACTGGACGTTGATTATTATGGCGAACCGAGCCGGTCTGCGAGGATGGGCGGGGCGTCGCTTACGAAGGAAACAGTAGGCGGTTACTTGCGCGCTGGAACGAAGATCGGCGGGGCCAAAATTGGCGTGGGCGGCCGGGTCGAGCGCGCAGCGCTGGACGCTGATTTGCGCGCTGCAGGGGCGATTGGCGGGAGCGCAACCCATGAGCAGACAGCGTGGGATGTTTCGGCTTTGAGGCAGATCGGTGAAGCGGTGAGGATATATGCCAGGGCAGGCAGGGTGTACAGATATCCTTTTGTTGACGAGCAGGTGAGTTATGTGGGTTTTGGAGCGGATCGCGTGTACGCGGATCTGAAGGCTGAGGAGGGAATGCAGTATGAAGCCGGCATGGAGGGCCGCTTTGGCGAAAGAGTCGAGGCGTCTCTCACGGTCTTTCAACTGGAGATGAAGGATGAGATCGCATGGAATGCTCTGGACATGCGGAACGAGAATCTGGATGAGACGCGACGTCGTGGCGTGGAGGCTGATTTTTCATTCAAGATAGCAGAACACGCAAGGTTGCGGGCCGGATGCGCGTTGACTGAGGCAGAGTTTACTGACGGACCCAACAAGGGGTGCGATGTGCCCCTGGCGCCGGACTATAAGGTTGCTATGGGACTCGACATGAGGCTTCCGGGCATGATCGAATGCGCTCCTTCGGTGGTATGGCTGGGCAGGAGTCGGTACGGGGGGGATTATGCTAACACAGCCGGATGGCTTGATGGGTACTGCGTGGCTTCGGTGTACATCAGCCATACGCCGGCGAGATTGAATGGATTCGAAATTTTTATGGCCGCTGACAATCTGCTGGATGAGGAATATTCCAGCGCCGGATACGTTGACTGGGAGGGTCGGGCACGCATATATCCTGCTCCCGGCAGGACCTTCAGGGCAGGCATGAACTTGAAATTTTGATCGGCCGGTCATGTTTGATAGCAAGGAAAAGCCAGAACAGGAGGCGAAATGCAGAGTGTAACTCTAGGGAGAACAGGGTTGAAGGTCAGCCGGCTTGCCTTCGGAGGCCTGTTTGTATCGTCGTTCGCGGCGCAATATGAGGAGGCAAGGCGGGCTGTGCACAGAGCGATACGGCTCGGCATCAACTATATTGATACCGCTCCGGGTTACGGGAACAGCGAGGAGGTTCTGGGCAATGCGCTGAAGGATGCACCCGGACCGGTGATCATCTCGACAAAGCTCGGGGGGAGGCCGCAGCCTTTCAATCCTCAGGACAGGGATTGCCTCATGAGATCTGTAGAGGAGAGCTTGCGACTGCTCGGCCGCGACCACATTGACATCCTGATGATTCATGAGCCGGATCGGCCGGGCCAATACGACTGGTGGCCCGATTGGGAGAACATAAACGGGCCTGTGCTGGAGTTGATGATGAATCTGAGGGCAAAAGGCGTTATTCGTTACCTTGGCCTGGGCGGGACAACTGCGTACGAGCTTGCCCACATAATCCGGTCAGGAAAGTTTGACGTTGTGCTTACCGCTTTCAACTACAGTCTGTTGTGGCGTGAGGCTGCGTTGGAAGTAATTCCAGCGGCAAAGGAGAAAAACATGGGTATCGTGATTGGCTCGCCTTTGCAGCAGGGTGCGCTTGCACGCAAGTATACCGAGGTCATTGAGAAGGGGATGCCCTGGCTGTCTCGCGCCAGAAGGGAGCAGTTCATGAAGCTTTATGCATTTGTTGACGAGTGCGGCATTCCGTTGCCGGAGTTGGGACTGAGGTTTGTCATCTCGAACCCGGATGTGCACACTGTGCTCATGGGGGCACGCTCAGTGGCTGAAGTTGAACAGAACGTTGCTGCGGTGGAAAAAGGACCTTTACCGGCAGAAATTCTAAAAAAGCTGGACGAAATTGCCGCCATGGTGCCCTACCGCCCGTTTGAGGAGCCATTCGGCCTCGGCTGGTTCCTCGGTAATCCGTCGGCCTACAAGGGTCCGGGCCCGGCTTGAGGAGGGTGCAATGAAGGCTGCTGTCATCAAGCAGTTTGGCTCCATGGTTGTAATGGATCTTCCAGACCCCGAGCCATCAGAATATGAAGCTTTGTGCGAACTGCTCTACGGCGCGACGTGCACAGGGACCGATTCGCACATCCTTGAAGGAACTTTCCCGTGGATTTCGCCTTTGCCCACGATTCCAGGCCACGAAAGCGTCGGCAGAGTCGTCAAAGTGGGGAAAAAGGTCAGGAACTACAGAATCGGGGATCTTGTGACAAGAGTTGGCGCTCCACCCCTTCCGAATGTCGGCATTTCGGTCACTTGGGGAGGCTACGCGCAGATGGGCATTGCGAGGGATCACTGGGCCATGTGCGCGGATGGCCTGCCGGAGAGCGAGTGGAGAGGGATGTGGCGTTTCAACCAGGTTCTGCCGGCATCAGTTGATCCGCGCGTGGCGCCAATGTTCACCACGTGGCGCGAGACACTGTCTTACATTACGCGGATGGGCGTGGGGCAAGGTAGCGCCGTATTGGTGATTGGTTCTGGCGGGAACGGCATAGCCTATGCGACACATGCGGGGAATCTCGGCGCCAGGCTCGTTGCAATGGTCGGGGCCGAGAGACTGCGTGGAAAACTCGTCTCAAAACTGAAGCTGGCGTCGTACGTTGACCATAGAAGCGACGACTGGGCCGGCCAGTTGCGGGCCGTGTGTCCGGAAGGATTCGACTTCATAATAGACGCTGTTGGAAAGGCCGGCGTGGCGGATCGCGCACTTCCATGTCTTAGAGATGGCGGCAGGTATGGAACGTATGGCCTTGATGATATAGGCAAGATCACGATCAACCCATCCAAGGCGCGGGGCACTGTGGTGATCCACCCGTGCACATATGATGAAGCCGAGACGCACCAGCGAATCTGCGAAATGTACCTGCACGGCAAGCTGGATGTGTCGCTGTGGTACGACATTGACAAGCCATATCCTCTCGAGAGCATCAACGATGCTTTCCGCGATCTCAGAGAGCGGCGGACGGTTAAAGCGCTGATAAGATTGCGCGGCTGATAGCCACGATTCCGGCCCGCCGGCTGAGCTGACATCGCTGAAGCCGGAGCATGACACAGTGAATGGGTTTCGACTCACAACAGCCGCTATCGGGCGTCCAGCGGGTGGAACGATGGCAGCCGTGAAGCATTGCCATAGTTCGAAGTCGTCATTCATGCTTGTTAACCCGGCCGCTGTGCGAAGTCTCATGAAGCTGTGTGATGCCCTGCTAGCTTTGGCGGCTTTTCTTGGTCCTGTCTCGTGCCTGGCGGGCGTTGGCCCGTCATATTCCTACGGCGAGGCGTGGTGGAATGAGTACGAGCCCGATGCTTACACTGCGCTGCTGCTGCATTTCGGGCCGCTTGCGCAGAGAGCACGCTGAACTCCTGAAGAAGATTGAATCTGCAAGAAAGGAAGAACAGTTGCTGGAAGAGTCCTCCGTAAATGATGACGATTTGTCGGGTCTTCTCGAATCAGCTCCTTTGCGCGAGCCTCCTCCACCAGATGACTCGTCAATGCCGCCCGGGATGGCGGCGGACTACAGCCATAGGCGCCGGCATGTTAAACTTGCTGAAGGAATGAAGATTATTCCAGAAGGGAGATTTGGATCCTGCCTGTTTTGTTCCGGCAAGGGCGGGATTCAAACAGTGGTGTCGGATCCGCGGTTTGTTGAGTGCTCTATTATGGTGGAGGAGTATCCGACTTCGCCAAGTTGCATTTTTTCTCTTGAAAACGACGAAGTGCGGCTGCTTCTGCGGCCGGATGGCCATCTTGAACTCAAACTTGGACATCCCCACGGTATCCCGGACAGAGAAAAAACGCCGGCCGGCGTGATTGAAATCATCATGAAGAAAGATGCGGAGATCGTTTCGCCAGACCCCATCCAGACAGGCGTGTGGGTGCATGTGGCAGTGTGGAACAAGCCTCATCCGACGCCTGGCGGCGGTGAACCCTTTGACGCGAGGTTGACGGTGAATGGCTCAGACGTGGCCTGGTATCTGAGCGAACGGTTCAATCGTTATCCATTCATGGCGTGGCGACAGACAATGCTTGTAATCGGCAACAGCGCCAAGGGCGATCAGGGATTTAATGGCAGGATTGACGAGTTCAGGGTTTCGTCCTCGGTCCGCGCCCTCTATGAGAGGCCGCCGATGGCGTGGCGGGACGAGAAGGCTGAAAGAGAGCTGCTTTTTGACCCTCCCTACTTCCGAGGGATGGGGCCTGTGCTCAGGATTTCCATGGACGCCGGATTAAAATACGACCTTGGCGATGCGGAGGCTTCCATTGACTTGAAAGGTCAGGCATTGGACGGGTTGAAGGTACCTGGCGTGCGGGGCTCGGCATGGATTATTGATCCTGTCATCGGCTTTCCCAGATTTCCTCTTCAAGGTATGCGCGCACAGGGGGGGACCCTGGAGTTCTGGATCCGTCCCCTTAACTGGGACGACATGACCGGTTACTGGCATCACTCGCCTCCGCGGAACATGAATTTGTCGGTGCTCCGAATTTGCGCCAGAAACAAAAAGGAGAGCAAGGAAGGAACCTTGTTCGAGATTACGTTGCCCAGAGCGTTCAATCTCGAGCGCGAAAGAATACCGCTTGATCCGGGGCACTGGACGCATGTGGCGGTTGTATGGGGTGGGCGGGACTCTAAACCGGTCCTGTATCTCAATGGGCGGCGCCATGGTGGCATAGCATGGCAGTTTCAGCCCTACAGACCGGATGACATTGAACTTCTTTATGCGGAGGCGGGTATCCCTGGCGAGGGCAAGGGCTCGGACAAGAGGCCCTTGAGATTCGAGATGGACGAACTGGTCGGCTATGGCCGTCCGCTTGCCGAAGACGAGGTGGATCAGGCGTTCAAGAGATGGATGGGTCGTCTTGAGCCGATTCGTCTTTGCGAGGTGGCATTGTCTTTCAAGTATTCGCTTCAGAAGATTGAATTCTCCGTACTTCCGCTTTTGCCCGAGGGAGTGATGCCAAAGACGGTTGTAGTGACGATGAAGGACGGCGGAGGAAATCTTGTGGCCGGGCCTTTGACGGCGGAGAGCGATGGCGATCGCGTCAACTTTGTGCTGAGCGAAGGCAAACCAGTGCAGGAAGGATTGTACAAGTTCGAGTATGATGTGCGCGACGATCAAGGGCGTGTTGCCGCATCAGGCATTGTTCCCTGGGAGTACAAGGAAGAGCCGTGGCGACATTGCTCAGCCGGCATATTGGAGAGTCCGCCAGAGCCGTGGACACCGATCGTTGTAAATGGCAGAGAGGTCTCAACGAGGATGAGCCGTTACGTTCTCAAGGAGGATGGCCTTCCAGAACAGATATGGGCCGACGGCCACCCGATGCTGGCCGATGCGGTTTGTTTTGTCGAAGGCGGTCTTCGGCTGACCGGCGCAATGACAGAATGGCCTGTTGCCAAACCTTCCGAAGCGGAGTGGATGTCTGGGTTTTCCGGTAAGACTTGCGAGATTCAGGCGAAGTTTCGAGCTGAATACGACGGCGTGCTGAAATTCAGTCTAAGCATCCGGCCTCGGGGAAAGATGGATCGCCTGTCTTTGGTTATTCCTATGCGGGCTGAACGCGCCAAACGTTTTCTTTACTATTTGATGGGCGAACGCGGAGTGCGCACTGGAGCGGTTGGCGACAAGGAAGGACCGGTTCTCGAATCAAGGACCGCTTCTTACGTCTCAGAGGCATGGCGGCAATATACAAAGGAGCGACAGGCGAGGCCTGACCTGAGCTGGGAGGAATTTTGGGAACCGTTGCGAAAAGCCTATAAAGGATACGGTTTCTTCGGTCATCTTGACATCAACGATATGAACAGGGGTCTGTTCTGGTTCTGCGACAATGCGGCTGGCTGGGTGCAAAGCCGGGAGGTAAGCGCAATAGAAATGGTGAAGGAGGGTGAAACCGTCAAGATGGTTTTGAATCTGGTGGCCGAACCGTCGGATGCGTTGCCGTCTGGTCCGATAGTTTTTGCATTGCTGCCGCATCCGGCGAGGCCGCTGCCGAAGGCATACCGTCTTTTTGAGCGGGTTTCTGAGAAGCAGGATCCGAAGGCATGCAGCATATTTGACGCTTTTCGCCCCTGGCCTATGTGTCCACGCAACGGGGCAACGATGAGGGTTTATCCAGCTCCGGATCCCCGAAAAGCGGAAGAGGGGCCGAGTTGGGAGTATGCCGAGAGCTGCATACCGGCGATGAGGGCGGCCAAGCCTTTCGGACGCATAACGATGTACCTTTCCCGAGCGTGGTTCAGTTGCAGGGCCGGGTCTTATGATCATTGGGAATGGCGCAGCGGAGAATCTGGAGCAGTTTCCCTGACGCGCTGGTTCAACAACTATCTTTGCTGGGAGATGGACCAGTGGATCGGCCGCGGAATTTGGGACGCCATTTATCTGGACGAATGTTATGAGACGCCAGCCAGGAATATCGAGGCCGGATTTTCAGTCAAACTGCCCGACGGAACAGAGCAGCCGGGAGTACGAAACTTTGATTTTCGCGATTTGATGAAGAGATGGCGCGGCATTTTCGTGAGCCACGGCGTTGAGCCCATGCTCATTGCACATCACACTCACTCTTGGCAGTATGCAGGGCTGGTGTTTTGCGATGCGTGTCTTGATGGAGAGAACTCGCCAATTGTGTCGCTTCAGAGCAGGGATTGGATTGACAGCACATCGAAGGAGCGTTTTGAAGTTCTGCAAAATGCCCGACTGTGGGGGGTGGCCACGTTCTACATGCCGTTCATTGCAGAGGGTGGTTTCGAAAACAAGGGAAAGAGCCAATATCCGCGTTGGCAATGGCGCATGGCCAGGCAGGCGCAGAGCATGTTCGCCCATTACGAGACTGCCACGGTTTACGAAGGGCAGGGGAGCCATGTTTACGCGGCTTATTGGAGGGATTTCCTGAACTGGGGCGGAGGCGATCCGGCGGAGTGCTTGTTCTATCCATATTGGGACAACGACCGTTTTCTCGATGTGGCCGGACAGGGCAGGGATGTGCTGGTCTCCTTCTACCGGAAAAGTAAAGGCGGGATATGGCTGATAGCCAGCAATAGGAAAAACAGCGACATGACTCTCAACATTACTCTGCGTCTGGATGAGCTTGGGGTAACCGGCAGACCGAAGCTCAGTTCTGTTGACTCAACATTTGATCCTCCTGCTGGCGATGATTATCACGGCTCAGCGGCTGTTGCAGAGCAGGCGCGGAAAGAGATGGATAAAGATATCGGCGATGTTATGGGTGATCGCCCCGGACCGTCAGAGCACGATATTACGGAATTGCTCGACGGGGCTGAAGTTGCGGAGGAGCGAAAGAGGGAAAAGTGGCTGCCGCGGTTGGATGGGAACAGGCTTGTGCTGCCGGTGAGGGCGAGAGATTACCGCGTAGTAACTCTCGAATGGTGAACCGCATCTTTTTGTTGTTCGGTTTGTACTCTGAATCTTTAGTGAGGAGCATGTTGCGGCTTTGGATGGTAAAGAAGACAAGCGGCGCGTCATCTCAAGCCTATTGAGGGACCGTGCTAAACGCTGCACCATGCGGTTGGCCATATTTTTTGTTACCACTCGAACTACTCTAGAAGACATCCCTGCGCAGACGGCAAGCGACTGGGTACGGTCTTGGTGTTCGCGCATCTGGGACGACGTCGCTGCCGTCGTCATGACCAATTTTGTGGCCTCTGAGGGGAGGGTCGCGGTCCTCAGTGCCGCGCCTGGAGGGCAAGCAAAATACATGGTATCCCCTTTTTGGTGTTTGTGAAGGGGTATTGGTATAGGGTTCAGGGGGGGAGTTTTCCAGGAAGACAGGTGGCAACAGGCCGATAGTCGGGTGGATTGCGGGGTTGCGTTTACGGATGATTTCCATTGGAGTTTGATGTCCTTTGCTGGAGTTGGTTCTGGCATAGTTGAAGAAGGCCTGACAGGTAGTTACCT
>CALETX010000254.1 GCA_937920455.1 uncultured bacterium | reverse complement strand
TGATGTTCTTGAGGTTGTGCTGGCGGGCTCCAACTATGAGAATGTCGCCTTCGCTTTTCATAGCCTGTCCGGCGTGGTGCGCCACTCAGCGTACCATGACGAGTCTGTGATTTTTCCTGCCAGAGCGCAGCACCAGCAGACGCCCGTCAATCAGGTCCGACTCGGCCACTCTGGTTTCGATGTTCTCAACCTTGCGGTTGTTGAGATAAAGTCCTCCGGCCTGCACAAGGCGGCGCGCTTCGCTTCTGCTGCCGCACAAGCCAGCGTCGGCTGCCACCTCAACCACAGATCTATTCACCACCTTGGAAGCAGGCAACTCGGCAGCAGGTGCATCGGCGAAGACCTTGAGCAGATCGTCAGATTTCAGCCCAGTCATGGTTTCACCGAAAAGGACCGAACTTGTCCGCACGGCCACGCGTAGGCCTTCATCACCGTGGACATCACGGGTTGTTTCCTCGGCCAGCCGACGGGCGGCTTCTCGATCTTCGGGTCGTGTTCTTGTCGCGGATTCGAGGGCTGTGATTTCCTCCTCGGGCAGAAGCGTGAAAATTCTGAGGTAGCGTATGACATCGGCGTCTGCTGTGCGGTAGAAGAACTGGTAGAACTCGTAGCATGAGGTCCTGTTTTGATCCAGGTAAACGGCATTGCCTTCGGTCTTGCCGAACTTGCGTCCTGCACTGTCGCAAACCAGCGGTATGGTCAATCCATAGACCTCCGTGTTTCTGAGACGTCTGATCAGCTCTATGCCGGCAGTAATGTTGCCCCATTGATCCGATCCTCCTATTTGGAGGGTGCATCCGGCATCGTCGTACAGGCGAAGGAAATCATATGCCTGCAGCAGGGGATATGCGAACTCGGCAAAACTCATGCCGGCCTCGCTTTCCAGCCGCAGTTTGACGCTCTCCTTGGAGAGAAGAGATCCCATTCTGAAATGTTTGCCAACATCCCGGAGGAATCGGATCAAGCTGTAATCCTTCATCCAGGAACTGTTGTCCACCAGCCTTGCGGGCGCAGTGGGGTGATTGAAGTCAAGGAATCTGGACAGATTTTCTCTTATGCCTTCTGAATTTCTAGCAACCTGTTCCTCGCTTAGGAACTTCCGCTCTGAGGTTTTGCCGGAGGGGTCGCCTATCAGGCCGGTTGCGCCGCCGACAAGGGCGATGACCTTATGTCCGCATCTTTGAAAATGGCGTAAAGCCATGATAGTTACGTAGTTTCCGGCCTGAAGACTGTCGCAGGAAGGGTCGAAGCCGGCATAGACTGTGATTTGCTGCTTCGCGGCGATTTCCTCGATCGCCGGATTGGTTACCGCATCAAGAAGGCCCCTCTTGCGAAGGATCTGTATGACGGAATCCACCGGTGAATCATCTCCAAAGGCCACAAATCGCGCGCCCCTCGACAGCCGACGGTTTATTCCGGCCTGTCGGCCTTTTCATCCCCGCTTTTTTCGCCGTCGCTTGGAGGTTGTTCCTGAGGCTTCTCACCTGCTGCCGGATCCGAGGGAGCTGTTTCTCCAGGCCGCCATTCTTCGATCTTCAGTCCCCGCTGTCCTAACGCATGATCAAACGCGCCTGCGAGATCAACAATATCCTCGCCCGGTTTGAGTCCTTCCAGCAGACTCTCGTGCTGGCGGGCAAACTCTTCGTCTGTCATGGACACGGCCTTGATGCTCAGGCCGATGCGTCTTTCCGCCCTGTCCAGCTTGATTATGCGAGCCTCGACCTCCTGCCCTGGCTGGAGAGCATCCTTGACTTTTTCGACTCGCTGATCACTGATCTGGGAGATATGCACAAGGCCATCAATGCCTTCTTCTATTTCGACAAACGCTCCGAAAGAAGCAAGCTTGCTGACCTTGCCCTTGACCTTCTGGCCGACCTTGTACTTGGCCATGATGGCGTTCCAGGGATCCTCCTGCGCCTGGCGAAGGCCAAGGTTGATGCGTCCTGCCTGGGGGTTGACTTCAAGGACGATGGCCTCGACCTTCTGGTCTTTTTCGAGCATTTCGGAGGGATGAGTGACCTTGCGAGTCCATGACATGTCCGAGATGTGGATCATGCCTTCTATACCGTCCTCCAGCTCCACAAAAGCTCCGTAGTTTGTGAAGCTCCGCACAATGCCGGTTACGCGGCTGCCGACAGGGTACCTTTCCTGGACGGTGTCCCAAGGATTCTCCTCGGTCTGCCTTATGCCCAGAGCAATCTTTTTTTCCTCCTTGTTGATGCTCAACACAACCACGTCAACCTCTTGACCGACCTGCAGCACGTCCGATGCCTTGGCAATGCGTTTGGTCCAGGACATTTCAGAGACATGCACAAGGCCTTCAAGCCCTTTCTCGATCTCGACAAAAGCTCCATAAGGCATGACATTCACCACCTTGCCGCGCAACCTGCTGCCGACCGGGTACCGCTGTTCAATGGTGTCCCACGGGTTTTCCATGGACTGCTTGAGGCCGAGCGAGACTCTTTCCTTCTCCTTGTCAACTTCAAGCACGGCAACTTCCAGTTCCTGGCCTACGGCAACCACTTCGGAAGGATGTCTTACGCGGCCCCAACTCATGTCGGTGATATGGAGCAGGCCATCCAGCCCGCCGATGTCAACAAAGGCGCCGAATTCTGTAAGGTTCTTGACGGCGCCTTTGATGATCTGCCCTGGCTGGAGCGTGTCTAACAGTTCGCGGCGTTGGGCCTTCAATCTCTCCTCGAGCAGTTCGCGTCTTGAAAGGATTATGTTGCGGCGTTCAGGGCTTATTTTGATGACCTTGAACTCAAACTCCTCACCCACCAGCGCCTGCGTGTTGCGCACCGGAGTGATGTCTATCTGGGAGCCGGGAAGAAATGCATCCACGCCGTCTAGATCAACCATCAGGCCGCCTCGGACGACGCTCTTGATGATACCCTTGATGACGCCGCCTTCCTGGTAGCGCGCCTGTACGCGTTCCCAGCGCAATTTTTGGTCGGCCTTTTGTTTGCTGAGGACAATTGTGCCATCCTCATCCTCGATTCTGTCCAGAAGCACTTCAAGTTTGTCGCCTACTCTTACCGAGGATAGATCGCGGAATTCCGACGCAGGGATTGAGCCTTCTGACTTGTATCCGATGTCCACAATGACTTCTTTTTCGCGTATTTCGAGGACTGTGCCGGTGACAATGGATCCCTCGGAAAAGTTCTTCATTGTCTCCGCGTAAACTTTTGCCATCTCCGCCCTTGGATCATTCTCGAACTG
>CALETX010000253.1 GCA_937920455.1 uncultured bacterium | reverse complement strand
CAGCCTGCCTACGACCAAGTGGGCAACGCAACGGCCCTTGTTGTGATACGTTTCGAGCGCGATGGCTCAGTTTTCGGTGCGCGGCTGGTGAAGAAATCCAACAATGATCTCATGGATTCATCGGTCATGCAGGCCGCAACTTCAGTGAGAAAGATCCAGGGGCTTACGGCCGACTTTCTTGAGCGGTTCGACGAAGTGACAATCGAATTCAAGGTGGAACCAGGATCACAATAGGGAGGAAAGGGAGGATAATGAATAAGCTTTGTCACATCCTTGTTGCTGTCCCATGCGCGATGGCAATTACAACATCCGTCGCCCTGTCTCAAACAAAACCTGATATAACGATCGTCAAGCCTGGAGCCGCCGGAAAAATGGGGATTGATGTTTCCGGGCTGGCGGTTTCCGGCGGACAGAGCGCCGAACTCTTCAAGAGGGTGCTGGAAAACGATCTGGCGCGATCCGGATATTTTGTAATTGCCAGAGAAGGCGGCGGTTCACTCAAGCTCGCCGGCATCTGCTCTGAATCCAGGGGGACGATCTCTGTCCGCTGCCGCGTCACCGGGCCGATAAAGTCGTATATGGACAAAACCTATTCAGAATCAACCGCGTCTGCGCGCAAACTCGCGCATAGGGTAGCGGACGACATACTGTGGGCTGTCAAAAATGTGAAGGGAATAGCCTCTACACGAATAGCTATGGTCGGCAATATCGGAGGCCGGAAGGATATCTATGTTTGCGATGCTGATGGGGCCAACATGGTCAGAATCACGAACGACGGCGTCCCATGCCTGACTCCTCGCTGGAGCCCGGATGGAAACAGCATTGTCTATACCTCCATGCGGAGTGGATTTCCAGACGTTTATCTCATAGACATGCGCACCTATGAGCGCCGGAAAATCAGCAATTTTCCAGGTTTGAACAGCGGCGCAGTGTTCTCGCCCGACGGCGGCACGCTGGCGCTCGTGCTTTCCAAGGATGGGAACCCGGAGCTGTACACGATGGACTTGCGAGGCGGCAGGCTCACGCGCCTCACGCGCACCCCTCGGGTGGCTGAGGCAAGTCCGTCCTGGGCACCCGACGGCGACAGACTTGTTTTCGTGTCTAATGCCACGGGACTTCCTCAACTCTACTTGGCTGATACCACCGGAAACGCGAGGCGCATTCCCCTTGTTGGCAGCGAGAATGTCTCGCCAGACTGGGGGCAGGCAGGCATCGCCTTCTGCAGTCGCCGCGAGGGACGATATGTGATATGTGTTCTTGATCCGAAGACAGGTCAGGATTCGCAGATCACCACTGATCTTGCCAATTACGAGGATCCTTCGTGGGCGCCTGACGGGAGGCACATCGCCTGCACACGCACCGAAGGCTACCATTCGGAAATCTATATTCTGGACACACAGAAAGATCCGCCAATCAGGTTGACAAATCAGCGAGGCGAATGGTACTGTCCCAGTTGGTCGCCTAGATAGGCGGATAAGTCCAGTGAGGTGCTGAGTAACAACTTAGAGGAGAGGAGTGCAAGATGTCACGCGCAGCTTTGACCAGATTCATTGTCGTTTCCACGGTGATTTGTGTTTTCGCATTCGGATCCGGATGTCGCCGCCGCACGAAGGCTGGCACGGACGTCCTGCCACCGACAGCCGTTGACGTAGGTGAAATACCACAGTCAGAACGCTTTGAGGATGGGCAGAGAGTCACCGACGTAACATTCGAAAACGTCCTCTTCGACTATGACAGCTATCAAATCAAACCCAGCGAAGCTCCCAAGATTGATAGAGTTGCCGAGTATATGAGAAGCAACACACGGGTGCGCCTTGTGGCCGAGGGGCACTGCGACGAGCGAGGCAGCCGTGAATATAACATGGCGCTTGGCGAGCAGAGAGCCTTGGCTGTCCGAGCCCATCTGATCGGGTCCGGCATTGATCCGGCCCGCATTCAAACCAAGAGCTACGGTGAGGAGCGGCCAGTAAACCCCGGTCATGACGAATCTGCCTGGAGACTGAACAGGAGAGTCGAATTCGCTCTCTACCGCTGACAGCGGATTGATGCAAGTGCAGACAGTAGCGTTTTTTTCCGGAAACATCGGCTCCGGAGAGTTTGTTCTCCTTTTTGCGTTGATTCTTGTTCTGTTCGGACCCCGCCGGCTTCCATCTCTGGCCAGGGAAATTGGCGTGTTCCTCGCCAAGCTGCAAAGAACAGCCCAGGACTTCAGGGATCAGATAATGAATCTTGATTCGCATCACAAAGTCCCTCCCATTTCTCCACCAGCATCCTCATCCTCGGAAGAGGAAAGCAAATCTTCCCCGGAGAACCATCAGCGTGCAGGGTGACGATAGCCATAATTCTCCATCCGATCAGCCAAAGCCGTTCATCGAGCATATGGAGGATCTGCGCTGGGCAATCATAAGGTCGCTCGGATGGCTGGCCGCTTCGCTCCTGGTGGCTGCGCCATTGGCGCCTGTTGTCATCCGCATACTGAAACGACCAATCATTCTGGCGGGCAGGGATCCAGAAAATTTCCTTCGCGTTTTCACCGTTTCTGCCGGTTTTTCACTCGCGCTTCAGACCATTTTCTGGACAGGAGTGGTGCTCGGCATGCCCCTTGTGGTATTTGAAGTTGCAAGATTCGTTTTTCCGGGCCTCACCCGGTTGGAGAAAAAAATTATGGTATTGGCAGGCTCCGCTGCAGTGGTTCTTTTTTCCCTCGGAGCAGTTCTCGCGTATTGTGCTGCGCTGCCAGTGGCGATCCGGTGCTTTCTGCAGGTGAACGATTGGCTCGGAATACCGTGCGAGTTCGTGGATATGCGCCACTATATCACACT
>CALETX010000252.1 GCA_937920455.1 uncultured bacterium | reverse complement strand
AACCGTCGTGCCCGGCTTCAATCTCCCGTACCTGCCGATGATGGCGCCGGTAGTGCAGGCGCTGCGCGATTGCAAGGTGCGTGGTGGGGGCAATCGGGGCGCGGACCACCGCATTCAAAACAGTCCGGTTCGACGAATTGACGCTCCAGAAGTATGGTATCACCACCGAGGTGATGGATCTTTCCAGCATCATCCGTCGGGTGGATCGGATGGATATGGCGTCCTCTGCCTGTAAGAGCAAGGCGGAACGGCTGAGGAATTATGCAGATTTTCAGCGGTTCCCGCAGCTAATTTTGATAACCTGGCTCGGCTGGGAGTTGTGCTCGACGAGTTGATTGAGGAACAGGAGCCAGACGCATTGGCCTTGCGATGCTGGATCGAGTTGGAGGAATCTCTCAAGGTTTCGCCGTGCGTCTTGCTGAGTGAACTGAATGACAGGCTGATCCCAGCCGCGTGCGAACTGGATGTCTCTAATGCGGTGACGATGTATGCACTATGCCTTGCCACAGGACGTTCACCCGCATGTTTTGACTGGAACAATAATTACGGTGACGATCCTGATGCCTGCATACTTTTCCACTGCGGACCTGTGGCGCAGTCGCTTATGGCGGCCAGGGGAAAGGCGATTGACCACCCCATGTTTGCCAAGGCGCTGGGAGCAGGCTGCGGATTTGGATGCAATGCTGGCCAGTTGGCGCCTGCTCCCTTCTCGTATTCGAGCGCGACTACCAAAGACGGACGGCTTGTGATGTATCTGGGCGAGGGCCAGATCACGGATGACCCCATTCCGTCAGATTTCTCTGGATGTGCAGGTGTTGCCCGAATCAAGAAGCTACAGGCTAAACTTAATCAGATCGGCTACGCCGGGTTCCGACATCATGTGAGCATAGCGTAAGGACACGCGGAGCGTGCACTACGTGAGGCCTTTAAGCGTTACCTTGGGTATGATCTTATGGATTGGAACGCATGAGCTATCTGGGACTGGATATCGGAACGAGCGGTTGCAAGGCGGTTGTTTTCGATGAGTAAGGACATTCGCTTGGCAGCGCGCATGAATCCTATTCAGTGCTAACGCCGCAGCCTGGCTGGGCTGAACTTAATTCGCAAGAGGTGATCGCTGCGTACAAACGTGTTGTGGCCCCTGCCGCTGGACAGGCTGGTTCTGACCCCCTGTGAGGGCTCTTGCGATTTCGAGCCAGGGCGAGGCGTTTACGCCTGTCTGGAGCGATGGTCGGCATCTCGGCCATGCGATGGTCTCATGGGATACGCGGTCGCTGGCGTGCATGATGTCCTTTGTCGGTGCGTTCGGAAGGGATCGCCTCTACAGGATTACAGGACATACGCCATCAACTCTCTTCTCACTGTTCAAGCTGCTCTGGCTGCGTGAGCATGACCCGCGTGTGTGGCATGAGGCCAGTGGTTTCTACTGTTTCGATGACCTTGTGCATCATCATATGGGCATTCGGCCAGCGATAGGCTGGCCGCACGATGCTGTTTGATATGTCACCCGACATGAGTGGATCCCTGAGATTCTCGCGGCGCTTGAACTCACGCAAACCACCTGGCTCGCCCAGTACCAAGCGGGACGGTGGTGGGTGAACTGGATGGACGGGCCGCCGCCTGGGGGCTTCCGACCGGCGTGCTGGTGGTGGCGGGTGGTCATGACCAAAACCATCGCGGCGCTAGGAGCTGCTGTCACGGAACCGGGTACCGCCATGTATGCGACAGGCAGAGTGGAATGCATATGCGCGGCGCTGGATTCGCTGATCCTGGACGAATCTCTGTGTCGTCATAATTTCTGTTCCTATGATTACAGCCTGCCTGGATTGCGCGCATCCCTCGCCTACAGCTTGACCGGTAGCAATTTGCTGGTGTATTTTCGTCAAGAGTTCGGGCGCGGTTCCAGCTATGCCGAATTGATCTGCGGAATGCCTGATGGCCCGACGTCGTTGTTGTCACTTCCCTATTTCACGCCATCCGGAACACCGTATTTCGATCAAAACACGGCCGGCGCCGTATACGGGTGGCGATTGACCACTTCGCGCGGGGAACTGCTCAAGGGACTTCTGAAAGGGGTTGCGCTCGAGATGCGATTGAACCTTGAACTTTTGGATGAGGCAGGTGTGCGGATTCACCGCCTGATCGCCACGGAAGGCGGAGTTAGAGATCGCCGACTCGTGCAGTTGAAAGCCGATGTGCTGGCCAAGCCGATCGAACGGATCGAGATGGATGAGGCAGGATGTCTTGGCGCCGCACGACTGGCCCAGGACGCGGAACTGGGCGTTCCGACCGTATCGCTTTTACGACGGCAGACGGTTGATGTTCTGATGCCCGATCCCTCCAGCACGGCATTCTATGCAGCCAGAATGAAGCGCTACAGGGAATTCTATCATAGAATCAGGGGACTCGAATGTTAGGAACGCTCGGTTGGTAGACTCACGCAGATGATAAATGCAAAAGCTAGGTTGGGGCAGTAATAAAACTCACCTGTCTCGTAGTGTATTGAAGACACCGTGCAATTCTCTACGCGGAAACATGTTACGGCATGTAAGATAGACTCAACGTCGTTTCATCTGGTGATGTCTCCATTTCTTTCGTATGTAATTCGTGCGTCGTTGGTCTTAGTTTGGATGGCAGATGCACCACAAGATTTGCTGACGTGAATTGGGAACTTGTACAGGAAGACTGACTCAGCAGGATGGAATGCTGTTTCCGGAGCAAGGATTTTGAGCCATTGTGGCCAGAGAAAGTCGGGAGATTTGAATAAGTGATGCAGCCCACCAAAGAGCAGGGTTTTGTTCCCCATCGGCTTGAGTGGACAGAGGATGTGATCCGGAGATTCTGGGATGGGTTGGCATCTATGGCCGAATATGCCGGACAGTATTTCAGCAGAGATGCGGGGCAGGTTGTGTTGAATTTATGTTCAACGTATGCGCCGTGTGATGGCTCCATACTGGATTTGGGTTCGGGTCCCGGCTATCTGGTGGAAATGCTGCTCAAACAGAAAAATGTGTCATGTGCTGCGTATGACTGGTCGCCTGAGGCCGTTAGGATTCTCAATGAACGATTCGCCGGCGTGACGGGGTGGAAAGGAGCTTTCGGTCCCAGTGGGGGCCGCATGCCTTTCTGCGACTCGCTATTCGACGTGATTTTTTGCCTTGAGACTTTGGAACACATTTTGCCTGCTTTTCTTCCTGATACAATTGCTGATATGCGCCGCGTCTTGAAGCCATCCGGCATCGTGTTTGTATCGGTCCCGGGGAACGAGGACCTTGCCCGAAATACTGTAATGTGCCCTGAATGTGGTTGTGTGTTCCACAGGCACCAGCATGTACGGTCGTTTGACAAGCATGAACTCCGCCATTTGATGGAGGCAAATGGGTTCGATACGGTATTCTGCGATTTGCTGCCTCTTTGGAGTTTCAAAAACGAAGCTCGTGCTTCACTCACGGATATCTCAATCCGGAAGATTCTAAAGATTCTGTTATTGGTGGCCTCGCAAGCTGCGGATCGTTTTGGGTTGCGGCGCGCGAATCCGCGCCGCCTTCTTGTGTCTCTCTTGCGTGGCAGAGGGGACAATCTTGTGTGGATTGGACGCAAGCCTGGCTGAGGCTCAGTAGTCCAGACCTCTCGGTCTGCTGCGGCGATGAAGCAGCGCGCCCAGACACCACAGTATCCCCACCACCGAAACGAGGCCGAGAGTGATACGTTTCCAGTTCCAGAATGGCGAAACAGGCTTCCGGTCTGGTATTTCAGTGGCTGGCGGAGCATTCGATGTCACTGCGGTGGTTTGTGTATGGGTCTGTAAAGGCGGCATTTCCAGGAAACCTTTCGCCAGTAGTTCCCTGGCTTTGGCGTTTCTGGCTTCTTTTGTTTTGCTTCCCATGATCACTGCTATCACCCGCCTGCCGTTGCGCTCCGCTGTTGCCACGATGGAGAAACCGGCTGCGCTGAAGAATCCGGTCTTGAATCCATCGCATCCTTCAACAAGACCGAGGAGGGGGTTGTGGTTTATCATTTCGACGCGGCCTTTGCCTATGGGCGCATCTGGCCTGAAGTCGCGTTTTCGCGTGGATGTATATCGAAAAACCTCCTTGTGCTTGGCCAGTTCCATAGCAAGGATCGCCTGGTCTCGCGCGGTGGTGATATCGGCTTTCTGTCCGGTTGAGGGCGGCAGGCCATGCACCGATGCATAGCGCGTGGATGTCATGCCGAGCTGTCTTGCTCGTTCGTTCATCATCTCCACAAAATTATCGCGGCTTCCGGCAACGTGTTCCGCTATGGCAGCAGCGGCGTCGTTCGCCGAGCGGATCATCATGGCATACATGAGTTCTTCAATGGTAAAGGATTCTCCTTCTTTGAGCCAGACCTGGGTTCCGCCGATTCTCGTAACATCTGCGGACACTTTGACCTTCTCGTCCGGATCCAGAAGGCCATGCTCAATTCTCTCGATGAGGATCAGCATCGGCATGAGCTTTACAATGCTGGCTGGATAAACCGGTAGATCGGCGCGGTCTTCGAACAACACCTTACCATTGTCCGCGTCAACCACAATGGCTGAAGCATATGGATCACGGGCAACAACGGTGAGCCCGGCAGCATGCGCTCCGCCCGCTAAAGCGCATGCTGCCAAAGCGGCGAAAAGTGGCAACGGGGTAAGGATGGCGTTCATCGAGTTCTCGTGCTCCTAATGTGTGAAAATGACTGCATATAGGGAATCCTTCCTCTGTCTCAAAAAGAACGCGCCACTGGATAGCAGGAGGGATGTCCTCATTCAAGAGGTAAACGCTCCGAGTCTGCCGATGAAATTCTCCTTGTCCGACGGAGAATGTCAGCAGCAGTGTCGGTACGAAATGGGCGCCCTTCGCAGAGATCGCATGTCTCAAGGGCCGGGTGGCGATGGCGGTATGGGATAGTTTGACATCCCCAACGCACCGTTGGACTATTGCCAACCAGTGATAGTAAGGTTAATTATCTGAATATAGCCGGATTGGTACATATTACTTAGGACACATATAATGATCAGTCCATGACAGAAGAACCAGCTATTTATGGCAATCTTCGCGTGCAGTTGGAACCGTTGTGGCAGGTGATTCTGTTCAACGACGATGTGAACACCATGGAATACGTCGTTCGCGCCCTGATACTGACATTCGGCCATTCGAGACCCCTGGCGGTCAAGATCATGTGGGAGGCGCACTGCAACGGCCGGGCAGTGGCAGAAGTGGAGCCGGAATTCGACGCGCGTCGGCATGCCTCCAAGCTTCTGGCAATGGGACTTACAGCAAGGGTCGAAAGGGTGTGACAACTCTCGATGGCATGAATGCCTCAAACGCCACATTACAGTATTCTGTAGTATTGGGTATCTCAGACGATTTTCCCGATCCCCGTGCCTCGGGCAGTTGTGGCCTCGTGGCTGTTGGCGGTGACTTGAGTTCTGCCAGGCTGTTAAAAGCCTACAGGCGAGGTGTGTTTCCCTGGTATTCGGAGGGAGAGCCCATCATGTGGTGGTCGCCTGACCCCAGGATGGTGTTGCGTCCTGAGCGACTGCACATCCCTCACGGACTGCGTCGAGCTATGAAAAAGACGAGGTTCGATATCACGTTTGACAGAGATTTTGCAGCAGTGATTCGAGCATGTAGATCGGTACGGTTGCATGGTCCCAAAGGTATCGGAACGTGGATAACTCTGGAAATGGTGGATGCCTACGAGCGACTCCACAAGCTTGAGCACGCTCATTCAGTAGAGGTATGGCAGGCTGGCAAGCTTGTCGGCGGTCTTTACGGCGTTGTGATAGGGGCTTGCTTTTCAGGTGAATCAATGTTTTCGCTTGTGCCCGATGCATCCAAATACGGTCTTGTGATGCTTGTTGAGCGACTGCGTGATTGGGGTTTTAAAATGGTGGACTGCCAGGTGCCGAGCAGGCATTTGGCGCAGTTCGGAGCCGAGCTTATATCCAGGGAACATTTCCTAGCCGAATTGGAGTGTGCTCTTCTGACGCCTTGTTCATGGAAGAACGCAACGGGAGCTTGTGCTTGAGCAAATCGAAAATGAATCGGCGGATTTCACGTATCAGACGCGAGGAAGCGTT
>CALETX010000251.1 GCA_937920455.1 uncultured bacterium | reverse complement strand
GCGTTATAATCCGCATACTTAATAAGCTCTGCGCTCACGACCGTTGACACCAGCTCACCCCCCCAGCGGCATTTTCGCTTGCTGCAGCGCTTGAAAATAATTTATAGGAGTCGTGAGAACTTGACATACAAGAATCACAATTAGCTGCAACCTGCACTGCGTCAGCATCTGCGCAAGGCGCCTTACGGCAGACGAGACAAGCATGTGCCTGAACTCGACAACACGCCAACTTGCGATTTCCCTTCTCCAGAGGCTGTGCAGGCTTGTATATGGAGCGCTTCCAGCGGGAATGTGCACATGTCTGGCAGATACCCCAATCGGAAAAATGCTCGGCGGATGGCTGGTCTCCACGCCAAATAATGGCATCTATAAATGCGACTTCGGAATCAGACTCCGTCTCCCTAAAGAAGATGCTATTGTCTCCGGCATAGCCTACTTGGCACAGACAAATCCGTTCGAAACCGCGCTAGTTCGTCAATACCTCAAACCGGGCGATACTCTGGTCCAAGTCGGAGCATACCGCGATGGGTAGCTTGCCCTTGTGGGTTCTCAGATCGTCGGCAAAGAAGGCATTGTGATATGCTTCGAACCGGTACCGGACTTCGCTGAATCATTGAGAGAAAACATCTCACTTAACAACAGAAGCAATATCGTCGTTGAGCAAGTTGCGGTCTCTGATGTCACTGGCGAAGCCCTATTGTCCCTTGTGGGCACAAACTCTTCCATTGTCTCACTCGAAAATCGCGAAAGCATCAGAGTCAAGACTGTAGCGTTAGATGAGTATCTCGCTTCGCGGGGCATTAAAAAAGTGGATTTCCTGATTATTGACGTCGAAGGCGCAGAGCCGCTGGTGCTGAAAGGTGCACGGCGCACACTTGAAACATCCGTGGATTTTCTCTTGATGGAAGTCAACGACGATGCCTTACGGCGTGGCGGCTGTTCCTCTGAGGAGTTGATTAGAAACGCCGTGAGTATGGGATTCCACCCTTACGCCATCACACGGAATGGGCTCCAACCATTGCAGCCAGGAGGCAAATCGGAAACATTGAACGTCTTTTTCAGCAAGATGATCCTTGCATGGGATCAACCCCAATGTCCTCGTCCCCTCCACATCGGTGGGCCAAGGCAAAACTGGAGATCAAAACACTCGAAACACTGTGCCCAAAGCTGCCTTTGCTTTGATTGACAGCTCGTCAATGCCATACTCGTCCCTGGATCCAGAACCACCGGCGTCGTCGCCGCGCCACCTGAGACGGAAAATCGAGCCAGGCTTCAAGGCATCAGGAAGCGTTATTAAAAAATCAAAATGGCGCCTTGACCATCCTGCACAGGCTTCCTTCGGACCTGGCGTTACGAAACGACTCCCCGCTAGAGTCTCGAAATATATCCCATCAGTACTGAAGCACAGCTCGAGACAAGAGGCGCGATCAGCGTTATTCTGCCACACAATGACATAAGAAACTTCAACGTGGCGTAACAGTCGGCCCGTTGCATTGGAGATGGTCAACTGAAAGAAACCGGGCGTGAATTCATCACTAGTGGGCTGATAGCCAAGTGCGCGATCACCATCTCCAATGCGCCACGCATAGCATCCTCCAGCGGTCACGTTGCCGGGGCTGATCCCTCGAAAATCTTCATCTCCAGCCGACATGATGCCAATCCCATCCTTTGAAACGGCAAACCCCGGCGGAAGACTGTGGGCCGTCCCCTCAAAATCATCAAATTTCTCCACAATAGCGGTGTTGACTTCAAGAAGAGGCATCACGACTTCAACAGTTTGAGCGCATGTGTCCATGCCGCTCCCAATAAGACAAGCAACACCTAGCATTGCGGCCCTTTCCTCAATGCATTTCATGGGTCATATCATCACCGATTCCTTTTCAGCCGAATATCGGTCTTTTTCTTACATCCGACGTCAGGGTTTTCCTTACGAGAAGCGCGTTGGCTTGCGTGAACTGCTGCCGTGTTCAAGACACTCTCAGCTGCCATTTCATCGAACATGGCACTCCCGATGGCTCACTTTTTTCTTTATCCGCAGCCAGTGTGGTATAGGATAGTGTGAAGAGCACATGCCATGAAAGATGTCTGGCGAAGCGTGATACTGATAGCCGCTGCCGTGATGGCGACAACCCCTTGTCCTGCCGTTGCAGCTCCGCGTACGCTGAATGTTCAGGTCAGGGAAGGCTGCATACGCGCCGGGCCTTCTGCTCTGAGCGCCATGGTCGCCAGGGTGTCCTACGGCGAAACACTCGCCGTCCTGGAAGAGCAAGGCTCATGGTTTAAAGTCAAGAAACAGGACTCTGACGTCTCTGGCTGGATGCCCAAAACATCCCTGACCCCCAGGAAGGTCAAACTCTCGGCAGGCGAAGACGATGCAAAGGTTTCAGCCTCTGGCGGAGAACTGGCCCTCGCCGGCAAGGGCTTCAATTCTAAAGTTGAATCCGAATTCAAGGCCAAAAATAAGAATCTCAATTTCGCTGCGGTTGACGCAATGGAAAAGATCAAGGTCTCGACCCAGGCCATGCAGGCGTTTCTCAAAGACGGCGGCCTGGCTCCTCAGGCGACGGAACCGCAACAATGAAAATGCGCATAGCCATCATGATTCTCCTGGCAACCATAGCGATTTCTGTATTCGTGTGCGGATGCGCACTAGTCCAGGTTGCTGCAACAGTAGGGAGCACCGTAGGTGTTGCGACAGGGGCGATCACCACTGAACAGGCCGAGTCCATACAAAAGGTCGGGGACGCCGCATCCAAGGCGCTGGAACGTTTCACCCCCGAAAACGAGTACTACATTGGAAGAGCCGTCACGGCCACGCTCCTCGCCGACTATCAAGCAATGGATAAACCGTCACTTAACGAGTACTTGAATCTGATCGGCCAAACACTATCAGCTTTTTCCGACAGACCGGAAACATTCGGCGGTTATCATTTCCTGGCGGTGGATAGCGACGAGATCAACGCCTTCGCTGCCCCTGGCGGCTTTATTCTTGTGTCCAAAGGGCTGCTGCGATGCTGCCGCCATGAAGACGCCCTCGCTGCGGTGCTTGCTCATGAAATCGCCCATGTTCAGCTCGAACACGGAATCCAGGCCATAAAGAAAAGCAGGACAACTACCGCCTTCGCTGTCCTGGGAGCTGAGACCGTGAAGACAATTGGCGGGCAGGAATTGGCTGACCTCACAGAAGCGTTTGAAGGCTCGATCAGCGACATAGTCACAACCCTCGTGAACAGCGGCTATTCACGCAAACAGGAATACGAAGCAGACCAGACTGCAATCACAATCCTGAAACGCGCCGGCTATAACCCTACCGGCCTGAAGGAAATGCTTGAGGAAATGGGGAAAAGAATTCAGCGCGGTGGACCCGGCTTCGCAAAGACGCATCCAGATCCAGATCTCAGGAGACAACAGATTCTTCCTTTGCTTGCGGGATTTCCTCCAGTAGCCCCTCACCCAGGACGTCAGGCGCGATTTGCAAAGGCAATGGCCGGCATATAATTCTTCAACATGCCAGAAACACAGCGCGCAACATCAAAGCTACTACACGGTATCATCGTAGGTCTTCTCTCAAGTTTGGCCGGATTATGTCTATGGCATTTGGAACTTCTGAATTGGATTGAAAGGCCATTGTGGGACTTACGATCCCGTTTTTTCGCGTCTCCGTCTGCAGCAACCGACCGAATAAGGCTGATTTTCCTTGATCAAGCCAGCCTCGAGTGGGGCCGCAAGACCCAGGGCTGGCCATGGCCATGGCCGCGCGAGGCATATGCGGCAATCGTTGACTTCTGCAGACGTTCAGGAGCAGAAAGTCTCACATTCGACGTCCTGTTCACAGAGCAGTCGAGGGATGGTGTGGAGGATGACCTTGTCTTCCGCGAGGCAATAGCCGCCTTTCATGCCTTTGTCGGAGCAGTAATGCCGACGGCCGAGCATGACGGCCAAACCGCGTGGCCGGAAGGATTTCGATTCACGGGCATAGACGTTCACACCAATGCTGGCCAACCTCGCATTCGTCTCCCCCACACAGTGGCGGCATATTTTCCTGTTCCTGAGATTGGCGAACCATGTGCCGTGCTTGGCTCTGCTCATGCGGTTCCTGACTCCGACAATATCGTCCGCCGCCTTGCGCCGGCAGTGACATTCGACGGCAGAATGCTCCCCTCCCTCGGCCTTGCCGCTGCCATGGCGCCAATCTCCGACCCGCGCTGCACGCTCTCAGAACGCGGCCTCTCGATTACCGACACAACCGTGCCGCTTGACCGACATGGGCGAATGATCATGCGATGGCGAGGTCCCTATCAAACATATAAGGCCGTCAGTGCGCAGGCTGTGATCCAATCCGAAGTCCGCTTGCGAGAGAACAGCAAGCCAGTGCTTGACCCTGATGAATTCAAAGGACGTCATGTCCTTTTCGGATTCACAGCGCCTGCGCTTGGAGACCTTCACGCCACACCCATGGGGCCTCTCCAGCCCGGCGTGATCTGCCATGCGACAATGCTGGACAATATACTGGCCGGCGATTTCCTCAGAGATGCCCCCTTATGGACGGTTGCAGCATGGACTATTCTGATCGGAATATCAGGAGCCATACTCGGCCGTTTCTGCTCGCGCCCATGGCTGGCGACGGTTCTCCTGCTCTGTTCGGCGCCTTTACCTTCAGTGGCTGGTTTTGCCGTGTATCAAGCAGGATGGTGGCTCCCTGTTGCTCCAGCTCATCTTGCGGCGCCGGCAAGCGTCGTGGCCGCTCTTGTTGTAAACTACGCACTCGAGGGCCGGCAGAAGAGATTCATAAAGAACGCATTCAAACAGTATCTAAGCCCCCACGTCATTGAACGGCTGATCGCTGATCCCACCCAGCTTAGGCTTGG
>CALETX010000250.1 GCA_937920455.1 uncultured bacterium | reverse complement strand
CCATGTTCGCCCCGGCAGACCTCCCCGCAAGCGCAATGCGCTTTCCGTCAATGCCCCATTCCGCAGCCCTGCTCCTCACGGTCTGAACCACCCTGGCCGCATCTTCCATCATCGCGGGATACTTTACGTGATCTGGCTCTCCAATCTTTCTATAGTCAGCGGACACAAGAGCTACTCCCTCCTTCAGGCACAACACGACAATCTCATCCGGCACGTTTTCATCCGTGCCCCATACGAAACCCCCGCCGTGAAAATATATTAATGCAGGCGTCTGCCCTGTGACGCCTTTGGGCTTCCATATGCTCATCACCTGCGAACTGAAACCACCATACTGAACCTTGCGAATGTCCGGCGATATTCCCGTGGCCGGTTTTTCCTCCATTTTCTCCACATCGCTTGCCTTCGCACTCCTGTCAGCACGCTGTGCTCCACCCAGAACCGCAGGCAAAAAAAACAACAAACAAATGACCACCAGAATGCCGAGAATGTTCCTGGTCTTCTCCATGCTCGCTCCTTGCGGTGTACGGTGATCCCCGCCAACGAGGGGTTGCTTTATTATGATAAGCCCCCCTCTGATTGAACTTCAAGCGCTTTCTAATCCGGCTAACCTATACCTTCCCCAGCACCGCAACAACCGTTTTGACGTCGAAATGGACCTGCTCTCTACGCGACAATTTCCTTTGCCCCGACGGATGCATTTGGTTTTGCTGTTTTTTCTTGAGGAGTTGCGTCACAATTTGATATGAATAAGTTGTAATACCACTGGCCATCCGCTCGCGAACGACTATGAGGTATGCGAAATGTATGTGGAGTTCTATGGATTAAAAGATGAGCCTTTCAATATTACGCCCGACCCCGCCTTTTTTTTCTACAGTAAAGGCCACGAGGAGGCTTTCTTTTCCCTTCTCTACGGCATAAAGACGCGCAAAGGCTTCATGGAGCTTACCGGCCCCATCGGCACCGGCAAGACCACCCTTTACAGGGCTCTGCTCGACCGGCTGGGAACCGAGGCAAGATCAGCGCTCGTCATCAACCCAAACCTCTCCGGCATTCAGCTTCTTCAGACCATTATCGAAGATTTCGATGTGAAGGTTCCCAAAAAAGATAGGAAAAGTTACTTCGACGCACTCAACAGCTTCCTCATGACCCTCGCCCAGACAGGTTCAACAGCGCTCCTCATCATAGATGAAGCTCAAGACCTCAAGCCATCTACCCTGGAACAGATCAGGCTTCTGTCAAACTTCGAAACAAACAAGGCTAAATTGCTCCAGATACTGCTTGTCGGACAGCCGGAATTGAGAACCCTCCTCTCCAAACCAACCCTCGCACAGATACGGCAGCGTATCACAGTATCCGTTACTCTGTCTCCCCTGACTCGAGATGAGACGGAAAGATATATCCGTCACAGAATTCATGCGGCCGGCGGTCATGACATGCTCATCTTCGACTCCGCTGCGGTTGATGAAATTTATCACTACTCCCAGGGCATACCGCGACTCATCAATGTCCTTTGCGACAAGGCCCTTCTCATGGCTTTCGTCAGAAGAAACAATCAGGAGTTGAAATCCCTGATCGAAAAGGCTCCGCCCATGCCCGGAGTTCCCTGATGCTCGAACGACAGGAATTATTTCTGCCCGGCCGCAAGCAACATGACTTCCTTGAATGAGAAAATATCGCCATCCGGGCACACACCCCTCGAGAATAAGAAGAACGCTCACGAGAACCTTTCTGCCGAAGCGTCTGCCGGCAAGAAACTCGCCAACGCGACTTCGGATCTGCTCCGCTCCGCCGCCCGCCAAATGGGCCTTGCTCCAGAGGGGGGCAATCAACAAGCCCCCCCGTCTAAAACGCCGAATGCCTCAGATATGACTCCAGCCGAACTGCGCCGTGCATTGTGGGCCCCGCCACGCCCTCAATCGCCGGTGCTCGTCATGAAGGAACTCGTGCGCGAAGCAGCAGACAACCTGCAACTTTCCGCAGACTCGAAAGACGCCGCTCATAAAGAACCGGAATCGGCTACGGACACTCAACCTTCGCCGCCAAATTCCGTACCGAGCAGAAATCAGCCGACCACATCTTCAACGCCAATGCCGCCCCCTTCCAACCCGACCATACCATACTCGACTGCGGACGATTCAATCCAACGGCATCAGTATGTCACGCCGCTGATCCGTCCCCTGCAAAAAGATGCCTCCAGTCCGGTAGAATCACACGCACCCTCTTGCCCACCCGCCTCGCAAATTCGCTTTACCCCGCCTGCTGGCTCCGCGTCTTCTGACAGTTCCACCTCCCCCCAGGACACGAATACGAACCAGACCCCTGCCGTTGATCAGCGTGCTGACGCCATCCCTCCTCCTTCTCCGGAAGTTGCCGAATCTCGGGTTGCTGCTGCCAATGTGCCGGTGCCTCCCATCGTCACCGCACTGCCGCTGCTGAAACCAGGCGATGATGACATTGACCACGATCTTCATTCTCCTCCGCGCAAGCGGCCTCAGCCCGCCTTTGCACTGTGCAGCATTTCATTTTGTCTGCTCATTGTGTTCGTCTTGTTCGATTGCATGCTGCCGCCTGGCGGAAAGTCGTCTTCCTGGCTGCTGTTGAAGGTCCTTCCTTTTGCAATCGGAATCATGTCGGCTCTCTTTGCCATGTTTCTCCGGCCACGTCCATGCCGTCTGTATGCGGCGATTCTTTTATTTCTCTTCGTGTTCCACTCTGCCAACAGAAAACCGGTACTCTGGTTCATGCAACGAGTCGGCCTCATTAAATGCCATTCCAGTCATTATATCGTAACGCAAGAGCCTCAGCCGAATCAGGCAGCAGAAAAATCTCAGCAGGCTGACCGATTCTGATGCTGTTCTCAAGCCGCTCTGGCCGCAGAATTCAGCAGCCGCAAAGCGTTAAGCCTGCCAACCATTCCAAGACTGCGGGAATCCAGCAAATTGAGCGACCTAAGAAACCTCATGCATCCGGACATCGTGGCCGATGACCCCACTAAACACTTTTTTTT
>CALETX010000249.1 GCA_937920455.1 uncultured bacterium | reverse complement strand
CCGGCCGCCGTCAGCATTGCCGGGAATCAGATCAGATGCACTTTCCATCAGCCACTCAGCGCGCGGGTTCTAAGATGGGTTTTCAATGAATTTTCGGGGCAGGCGGTCTCGGTCAAGTCCATAACGGCAAAGAACAGATTCGGCGATACAATTGTGCCTGTTGAAACCGACTTCTCTTCGGCCGTGGGTAACCGAACGCTGGAGTTGGGGCCCGGCGACACGATTCAGATTCGCTACAGCGACGAACGCAACACACGCGGCGCGCCGCAGGTGCTGACAGCCAGGATGGAGTCGGGATTCCACAATGCCACAGTTTCGCTCAACTACGAGACCATTGAAATGGACGAACAGGGCAAGAGAAAAAGCATCTACGATAAAGCCGTGCGTTATCGCCCCGGCGAAACAGAGAGCCTCGTCGTGAGAGTTATAGACTACGACGGCGATATCAGCGAACAGACCGATGCGGTCGAGGTCCTCGCCGCCACGTCCGGGGGCGAAGAAATAAGAATGAAGGCGCTCGAAAGCGAACCGCATTCCGGAGAGTTCATCGCCATTCTGCGTCTTGGCTCCCAGACTGGCAAAGATACGCTGAAGGTCGGCAAGAACGATCAGATCAGCGTCATGTATCAGGACCGTGAGAACAGCGATGGCCGTCTGGAGAAAAAGGCGACCGTGATTCCAGCCACCGACGACCCCCCTGAGCTGCTTCTATATCAGGCCACGGTGCTGATGCCGGAGGGCACAAACACCAGACCTCCCACCCTCAAACTTTCCA
Organism: uncultured bacterium; assembly: GCA_937920455.1. GTDB lineage: Bacteria > Verrucomicrobiota > Kiritimatiellia > UBA8416 > CALETX01 > CALETX01. The sequence goes on along the minus strand of CALETX010000249.1, from coordinate 3,518 downwards.
TGCCGATCCATGCTTCGAACGATCAGGCCGTTGTAACGAGTATGGACACTTCGCTGTTCTTCAGGGTAATCTATCCATTTGCAGCCCTTTCCGAAAAATCCACTTTTCCGGCGTCCGTAGTAACCGAACGCGAAATCGAGGAGGCAAAAAAAGCCGGCCGCGATCCCAAACCGGTGGACGTGCTCATGACCATCTTAAATTCCACCGATGCCGTCTTCCAGGCAGAGGTCAATCTGCGCACCGGTGATCCCCGGAGCTATGCAGATGAGGAAGACGAGGAATCCGTCGCCCGGGCGAAATCCCGAAGACGCAGGGCCGGCGAACCGCAGGAAGTTCCGAAATTGTATGTAAAGGCCACGGATATCATCCGCGTCTCGGTCAAAGCCCTTAAAGGAGAAGCATCCCGCGAGGGCAGGTTCAGGCTGGGAAGCGATGCCGTCGTCCGGTTTATGGATCGCAAGTATCTCAGAGATATACAGCAGGTGTACGCTGGCGACTATTTATACCTGTTCCTCTCGGACAGAGACCGTGACCTTACAGACGACCTGGACACCGTGCAGGTTGGCGTAGGCGGCCAGGCAGGAAATGTCAACGTCGCCCTCACCGAGACGCTGCCTCATTCCGGTCAGTTCAGCGGACGGATCAGGACTGAGATGAAGGGAGTTCAACAGGGCGGCGGAACAGAGCCCATATTACCTGTGGCGTACGGCGAGACGGTCACGGCCACTTACAAGGACGAAGTTTCTGTGCTTTCGCCCGAAACTCCTCGGGACGTAAAGGCGACTGTGCGCGTGTACGAGGGAGCCGACGCAGCTCTTGCTGCCTTTACAAAGCTCTTTGCCGATGAAGACATGGCTGTCAAGACACGGCTTCTCACGGCCGAGGCCATGTTCGAACTGGCGAAGAGTCACCGCGACTCGGGCCAAAAGGAACTGGCCGAAAAGGAAATCGCGGAGGGCAAGGCAATTCTCGAGGAGGCTATCGCCGATTACCCCAACACTGCCCACGCTCCGCACGCGGAGTTCCTGCTGGCGAATCTGGCGCAGGAGATCGAAAAGTTCGAGGAGGCCGTGACGCGCTACGACAAGGTCATATCCAACTGGCCAAACTCCGAGTTCGCGCCCAAAGCCATGCTGCGAAAAGCGATCTGCCAGGAAAAAATCGGAGACTTCGAGAATGCACTGGATACCTATGTTGAACTGACCTATTCGTATCCCAACAGTCCGCTTGTCTCGGACGCGGTGGTGCGTCTGGGCCAGTACTTCTACAAAACCGGCAAGTACGAGGTCGCCGGCAGGATATTCGGCAATTTCCAGGCGCGCAACCCCGCTCACGAACTCGCGGCCAAGACACTGTTCCTTTCGGGCCAGAGCTACATGAAGGGCGCCGAAGAGAGAAAGAAGACCACCGGCGGCAAATACGATCCTACCGCTTTGCAGTGGCTGCAGGAAGGGATCGAACGCTTCAACAAGCTGATCAACACGTACGAGGACAAGGATCTGAGGGCAGAGGCCATGTACTGGCTGGCCGATTCCTACATGAAGGTGCAGGATCCGAAACGGGCATATCAGTCGTTCAAGAAACTCACGTGGGATTATCCCGAGACCAAGTGGGCCAAGTTTGCCCGCGGTCAGCTTGTCCAAAACGCCAAGGTGTTTGAACGATTTGAGACCGATGCGGAATAAGATGCCTGCCACAACTGAATACTTTCGACACGCCGTAACTCGCCACAGGGCCGTCGTCCTGGCCCTGGCCATCTCAATGGCGTTTTGCGCGCCACCGGCGGCCTTTTGCCAATTCGGCGATGCCTGGGACTGGAGACTCGCTCCGCGGCGGTTCAGCGCGCTTTCGCAGGAGGAGCGCGTCCACTATTCCCGCGCCGAGGAACTCCTCGGTCGCAAGAGTTATGAATCGGCCGCAATCGAATTCGAAAAATTCATGGTGCAGCATCCGCGCACCCCTGTCCATTCCCACGCCCTCCTTCTCAAGGGCTATAGCCTCCATCTGGCCCGGCAACGCAAAACAGCGATTAAGGTTTATACAGAAGTGCTGGACCTTTTCCCAGATACGGTTGACGACGCGGCCCCTGCCCTGTATCTGTCCGCGGCCGCTCATTTCGAGAACGGCGACATAGAGAAGGGTGTCGCGGCGTTGAAGGAACTGACCGGCAACGACAAGTATCTGCAGCATCCGATAGCCGACCTTGCTCTCAACAAGCTTGCGGAATATTATGCCGGCAGAAAGGACGAAAAAAACGCCGAAGCATGCTGGAAAAAAGTTGTCCAGATCTACAACGAATCCCTCGTGCGCCCCGAGGGCGCCGCAAAGGAGGCGCGCGCCAAACTGACGGATTTCTATATCAAGAAGCAGCGTTACCCCGCCCTTGAAGAGGTCCTTGCGCAAGGTGTTGACGATCCCAAAAAGCTTTGCGAGATAGCTATCCAGGTTTATGAACGCGGAATAAGCGGCTTCGGAACCCTCTCCGCGGATGAGAAGGACTCACTCTTGCGCTGGTTCAAGGTAAAGAAGCGATGGTTCATCGAAGCTGAGCGCAAGCCAGATTTCTTCATCAGGGTGCTTGACCTGGCGTGCAGAGTCGGCGCAAAGGACGACTGGAAAACGTTCTTCGGCGACGCTATCAAGATGCTCGACTCCACCTCTCCGGAAAAGCTGAAGGACACTGCGCCATGGATCGGACAACGGCTTGCGGAGGCGCAAAAGGCTGCGTGGAAGATCGAGGAACAATGGAAAGCGTTCGGCGACAGTCTGCTGGCCGGCGCAAAGTCGCTTCCGCCAGAGGGGCAGTTGACTCTTTATGGCGCAGTCATGGAGGCGATCATTTGCCCAATGGATACCGCTTCAGCCGCGGACCAGTTGTGGAACACCCTGGTTTCGAGGAGCAGGGAAATCTGCAAGGGGCTGTTTGGGGATGAGAAGGACCGAGGATTGGCAACGCTGGTTGATCGGGTCAGAAGGAACCCCACGCGAATAGAGCAGGCGTTCGAGATTGCGCGTTCGATTGAAAATCCGGCCCTTTCCCGCTGGAAGGAGGCGGAACTGTACGGCCAGCAGGAAAAATTCGAGGAAATGGCAAAAGCATGCGAGGATGTCGAAAAAATGGACGACAAAGAGCTGGCGGTGCGGGCAATGAGGACAAGGGCAGACATCTATAAGAATCATCTCGCAAAATACGAAGAGGCCATCAAGCTTTATAACGAGATCAACGATCCGCCGTGGACGGCGTGGGCAGTGGTGGAATGCTACGAGAAATGGGAAAAACCCGAACAGGCTGTCGCCATGTGCTCCGAAATAGAGGGCTTTTTCGAAAACGAAGCGCCAGTGGCAGCGTTCAGAAAGGCCTTGATCTGGGAGCGGTTTGGCAATCAGGCAAAGGCCATTGCGGAATGCCGGACTGTCCTGAAGAAGTATCCGCGCCACCAGGTCTCATCGCAGGCGCACCAGATGCTCGAGCGGTACGGGATCAAGACCGGCGGAGGGGTAATGGAATCTGAAGAATA
>CALETX010000248.1 GCA_937920455.1 uncultured bacterium | reverse complement strand
CCCCCCGGATGGGGTTCGTTTCGAGCTCGGCGCAGCCGAGCGAGAATGTCCGCCACAGGCGGACCCGAGCGCCAGCGAGGGCAAGGACAGCGTAGCTGTCCGCAGCAATCCCTCCCTCTCCGCCATTCTTCGCGCAGTGTGTTGCTTGAGCTAAGGATGCCGAGCCAACGCTGATTGCACTGCGGAGGGAGTTTTTTTGGGGCGACTCTGGCTATGGGGAATTTTCACGTCGCGAGAGTGCCGCTGTCATGAGATGGGCTGCGATTAGGGGTTGATGAGCGGCACAGTCAGGATGAATTTCGATCCAGAAGCGCGTATGCTTCAGCGGCGGTGGTGCCGATGAATATTTGTTTGCCCCAGTGTCCTGAGGTAAAGAGCGTTCCAATCGGAGATCGGAGGATGCGGGAGCAAGCCGGCAGAGGCGGCGATCATCGCCAGTTTTATTACGTTTCCAAAATCTCTGCTGCGCGCGATGCGCTCAAAGTGCATTTGACGAGTGCGGCTCGTCGCAGGGCGGTCTACAAGGAACCTGAAACTCGGAATTGCGCCGCATACGAAACGTGTGACATGTTTCGGAACATGATATCTGATGACCATAGGCATGAGTATGGTCTGAACGGAATCCCATGATGTGCCATTGGCGAGAGAGTCGCTGATCCTGTCGCCGACGAGAGGCAGGATTAGTGTTCCCCAGATTATGGCGGGTTGTGGAGCTTCGCTGTTTGCTTCGATGTTGTCGAGCGCACGAAGGCAGCGCCAGAGAGGCGAATCGGACTTGCGCGCTTCCAAGTGGCTGTGTATTTCCGGAAAGATGAACCTCACAAGTCCGCTTTCCACAAGCAGCCTGAATGCGCGTTCTCCAGAACGGAATGCAAAAAGACGATGGATTTCTTCAAGTAGGCGCGATGGCGACGCCTTTAGTATCTCCGAGGCATGGCGCACGATTGCCGACCATGTCACCGGTTCGATTGTAAATTCAAGTCGGGCGGCGAAGCGAATGGCTCTTATCATGCGGACGGGATCTTCCCTGAACCGTATGTCAGGATCGCCTATACACCTGATGATACGGCGCTCAAGGTCGTTGAGCCCGCCAACATGGTCTATGACACTGAAAGTGGCGATGTCGTAAAAGAGACCGTTTATTGTGAAGTCGCGTCTTCTGGCGTCTTCCTCAGGTGTTCCAAAGGTATTATCGTGGCGCTGGAGCAGATCGTGATGCGGATCGGCGACGGGCGTGGGATATGGAGTCCGACGAAACGTGCTGGTTTCGATTACCTTTGAGCCGAATTTTATATGCGCCAGCCGGAACCGGCGTCCCACAAGGAAGCAATTGCGGAACAATTTTCTTATCTGATTGGGGCGAGCATCAGTTCCGACATCGAAATCCTTTGGCAGTCGGCCCATCATCAAGTCCCGAACGCTTCCTCCAACAAGGTAGGCAATGAACCCATGGTTCTTTAGTCTGTAGAGGACTTTTAGGGCGTCTGAATCTATATTTCGTCTCGAAATGGGATGTTCAGATCGGGGTTTTATGAGAGGCTGAGTTTTTGAGGTAATGAGTCTGCTCTGGTTGCCTGCGTCACGTGATGAAACGGATTCCACCTGGCGGGTACTGACTGATCTGGCGCGATAGAAGGCGCGTTTGAAAAAGCGAAGCATTTAGGTTCGATAAAGCTATACTACCATTTGTTCAGGAGATCTGGTGGTGGGGCTAGGATTCGAACCTAGGAAGGCAGAGCCAGTAGATTTACAGTCTACCCCGTTTGGCCACTTCGGTACCCCACCACACCGTGCGCTTGAAATTGAATCGTTCATCAAATTCGTCGGAATACTGTACGGGCCAATCCGTACAGACAAGACAAAAAAGTGACAGCATGATCGGAAGTGGATTGCATAAGGGGACGGTTCGCATCTGGCGTAAACATTGGGTCATCGGTGTTTGGCAGCTTTGGCTATTGATGATCTGTGTGCCGCTTGTAAGGTGAATCCTTACAGACCCGACACGGATTTCTTTTTAGGATTACGCCTCGTGACTGAGCTTTGATTTCGGCAAATGGCGAATGTGGGGGGCGACGCAGGATGCTTGCAAGAGTACATTCTGGTGCTGTTTACGGAGTAGAAGCCTATTCGGTGGAGATAGAGGTTAATGCCGGCGGAGGAGACCCGGCTACGGTGATTGTGGGTTTACCCGATGCTGCAGTAAAGGAGAGCAAGGATCGCGTTCGCACGGCCATTTTCAACTCAGGCTTTACTCCGCATGTGGGGCGAACAACGGTCAATCTGGCGCCGGCAGACAAGAAGAAAGAAGGGCCAAGCTTCGACTTGCCGATTGCAATTGGAATGCTTGCGACCCAGGGGGATGTTGACCCGCAACGGCTGGAGGATTTCTGCTTGATTGGCGAGCTGGCTCTGAGCGGCCATGTGCGGCGCGTTCGTGGAGTCCTGCCAATAGCCCTCAGAGCCCGGGAAGAGGGCAGGAAGGGTATTATCGTGCCGTTGGAGAACGCCGAAGAAGCCGCTGTTGTTGACAGGATCGAAGTGTATCCTGTTAGAACGCTGCGGGATGCGGCGGATTTCCTTGCCGGCAATCTGAGGCTTGATGCGTTCAAGGGGGACTCTTGCCGCTCAGAAAGCGTAGCGTTGGATCCTTCAGACGACTTCGCTGATGTTAAAGGCCAGGAGCACGCCAAGCGGGCGATTGAGATAGCTGTCGCTGGCGGACATAATCTGCTGATGATCGGCCCACCCGGCACTGGCAAGACCATGCTTGCAAAGCGGATTCCATCAATACTTCCGGAGATGACGCTCGAAGAGTCTCTCGAAGCAACAAAGATTCACAGCATAGCGGGCTCCTTGCTGCCTCATCATGGCTTGATAAAATCAAGGCCTTTTCGCGCTCCGCACCACACCATTTCCGATGCCGGTTTGCTGGGCGGGGGGGCGCACCCGATGCCGGGCGAGGTGAGCCTTGCGCATCTTGGAGTGCTTTTTCTGGACGAGCTTCCGGAGTTTCACAGAAACGTGCTTGAAGTTCTCAGGCAGCCACTTGAAGATGGCGTTGTAACAATTGCGCGCGCTTCTGCTTCGTTGACTTTTCCGTGCAGGTTCATGCTGGTTGCCGCAATGAATCCATGTCCCTGCGGATATTTCGGCGACCCACGCAGGGAGTGCAGGTGTACCGCTCAGCAGATTCATAATTACAGGAACAGAATCTCCGGTCCCCTGCTTGACAGGATTGATCTGCACGTTGAGGTTCCAGCCATGAAGTACCAGGATCTGGCGTCATTGAGCAGGGGTGAGCCATCCGCGGCTGTGAGGGCCAGAGTGGCAGCCGCGAGGAGTGTGCAGCACGAGCGATTTCGCGGAAGGCGCAGAACACGCAGCAACGCCGAAATGAGTGCCAGAGATGTTCAGAAATACTGCCGCCCGGACAGGGAAGGTGAGAGTATCTTGCGCATGGCCGTTCATGAGTACAGCTTCAGCGCAAGAGCCTATGATCGAATCCTGAAGGTCGCGCGCACCATAGCCGACCTTGAAGGATCCGCGGATATAATGGCGCATCACATTAGCGAGGCGATTCAATATCGGATATTGGACAGAGGAGTTGCGGCGCTTCGTTGAGGGTGGGCTACGTATTGTGAGTGTTGACGATGTTGTCTGGGCAGTTGAGGCGCTGCGAAGCACAATAATGTAGCGAAGCCATTTCTCAGCTTACAAGAATGTAAGTTCTAACCAAGGCAATCTGGTATTGGCGATTTTGGGTTGTCTGTTCCGGGCCGGTAAGACAACAACCTGAACGCCATGTAGATACGTTCTTTCAGTCTGACAAAAGACAACTCCTCTTTCAG
>CALETX010000247.1 GCA_937920455.1 uncultured bacterium | reverse complement strand
TAGCGTTATCCTTGTTACCGTCTATCAGCACCAGAGTGAGAATATCCTCTATGATGGAATACAGTTTATCGGCCTGCCTGGCAATCGTCTCAACAAACTGTCTGGCGGTTTCTGGATCGCTCAAGGCGCCGTCTAGAAGTGTTTCTGCGTATCCCTTTATACTCGTGACAGGCGTCTTCAACTCGTGGGAAACATTTGCGACAAAATCTCGTTGCATCTGGTCCAGCCTTTGGATTTCTGTGACATCTTCCAGTACGGCGACTGCGCCTAGTTTGCGCCCATCTGAGGTCGTCATGCTGCTTGCATGGACTCGGAGCATGCGATCCTGGCCGAGGAGGCGCAAGGTGGCCACCTGAGGTCCAGTGGTTGAAAGCGCCTGTTCGAGAGTTGCTTGAAGATCGGGATTTCGTATAACCTCCAGAAGAGGCCTCCCCAACGAGGATGCGGCATCAATTTTGAATAGATTTTCAACGGCTCTGTTCATACTGATGAGGCGCGTTGAGGTGTCAATGGCAATGACTCCTTCGGCCATTCCCTCGAGGATCGCCTGCTGTTCATCTTTCTGGCGCTCGCTTTCTTCTTCTCTGGCTTTCAGTTGCTGTGCCATGGAATTTAGAGCCTTGCCAACCGCATCCATGTCAGAAACCCCGGTTGATGCCACTTCAACATAGCGATCTCCCCTGGCTAGCGCCTCAGCCTTTTCGCACAGATATTCGACAGATCTGTTCACCGGCCATACTCGCCAGAAGGCAATCACGGCCGAAAGCAGAAAGATGCCTGCCGAGGATAATATGATAAGGTTTTGAAACGGCTTTATCCTCTCCAGCATTCCAGAAATGGGCGTGGCGGCGCGCAGCACAATCGGACCGTTTGGAGTGTCAATGCGTCTGGCCACATACAGGAACTCGCGATGTAGGCTGGCGCTGAAGCGAACGGCGGTGCCAAAGCCTTTTTGAGTGGCCTGTATAAATTCGGGCCGGTCCGCATGATTGCGGAGCCTCATAAAGTCGGCGTCACTCTCGCCGACAACCGCGCCATTCAGAGCAATTACCGTAAACCTGTAGCCTGTTAGATCCGCCGCCTGTCGGCAGAACTCGTTTGCCCTGGTTGTCAAATCTATCCCAAGCCTGGGCAAATGCTCGCTCACCAGGACAAGCGACTGGTCAAGCAGCCGTGTGGCAGACGCCACCTCGACACGCCGGGCGACGCTGACGCCAACGAAAGCAAGAGCAGCCACAGCAACGAAAGCCAGGGTCATGTACGAGGCATACGTCAGCCATACCAGTTTCAATCTCATTCTTTTTCTGGGTCCCTCATCCGATAGCCTATGCCTCGAACCGTCTCTATTGCCGCTCCTGCTTTGCCAAGCTTTCGCCGCAGACCTACGATCTGCACATCCACCGCCCTGTCGGTAACTGGATAATCTTCGCCCCGCACGCCATTTACGATCTGGTATCTGGTAAACACCCAGCCAGGCTTGCTGGCAAGCAAACGTAGAATTTCGAATTCCGTAAAAGTGAGATCCACCATCTTTCCATTAACCCTCGCCTCGCGGCGACCGGGAATGATTTCAAAATCTCCGATTCTGATAACATCCTCGGGAAGGCCGGTAACATGCTGTCGCCTGACTCGTCTCAAGACTGTTCTGATCCTCGCAACCAGCTCGCGGGGCTTAAACGGTTTGCGAATATAATCGTCGGCGCCTATCTGTAGGCCGATAACAACGTCAGTTTCCTCCCCCTTTGCGGTAACCATGATGATAGGTATGGACTGCAGAGCGGGGGAAGAGCGAATCCGCCGGCAGACCTCGAGTCCGTCCAGGTCCGGCAACATTATGTCCAATACTATAAGATCGAAATGCCTTGAGTGCGCCAGCTCCAGAGCCTTCTCCCCGGATGCAGCTTCAGACACTTCGAATCCTTCCTTACGCAACACATACGTCTCCAGACGAAGAATATCATCATCGTCTTCAACCACGAGAATGCTGGTCTTTTTCACTGTCCCCCCGCGGCATATGTCTCGCTGCTTCGCACCAAAGGGTGGCGGACTATTTCTCCGCTCACCATATAGATCACATCCTCAGCTATATTGACTGCGTGGTCGGCAATTCTCTCTAGCGAACGAATCACTCCCACAATGCGCACCATTTGAGCAAGCTTGGAAGGGTCGTGCGTAGCCTCCTCCTCCGCCCATGCCGCTATTTGTCTCTGTATTGCATCCACAGAGCGGTCGCCTCTTATGACTTCATGAGCGAGTTCGGCGTCCAGGTCAACAAGGCAATCAACGCTTTTCTTGAGTTGCGACACGACAGCGGACGACATCGGCGAAAGCTTAAATTGGGAAGGCATAGCGCCCATATCTGCCAACTCTATAGCCCTTTTGCATATATAACAGGCATAATCTCCGATTCTTTCCAGATCATTGTTCATTTTGACAGTGGCAACAATCATTCTCAAGTCAATAGCTACAGGCTGATGCAGAGCAAGTATTTTCAGGGACTCTTCCTCAATCTCGATCTCCTGAAGGTCTATCTCATTATCCGAGTTAATCACCATCAGAGCAATTTCTTTGTCCATCTCCTCTATGGCGCGCGTGGCCATGACGACGTGTTTCTCAGCCATTGCGCACAATTTCAGCAACATTGCGTGAACCTTGTCTATTTCTCTTCTGAGCAGAGTTGACATGTTGGCCTCTTTACCCCCTCCGCTTTATCCAAAACGGCCTGTGATGTAGTCCTCCGTCTTTTTTTCCCGAGGGCTGGTGAATAGAGTTTTGGTGGGTCCGATTTCAATCAACTCCCCTTCATACATGAAGGCAGTTACATCGCTGATGCGCGCCGCCTGCTGCATGTTATGAGTGACGATGATTATGGTATATGCCCCCCGCAACTCGGCTACGAGATCTTCTATTCTCGCAGTCGCCCGGGGGTCGAGAGCCGACGTCGGCTCATCCATCAATAGAATCTCCGGGTCAACCGCAAGAGCGCGCGCAAGGCAAAGCCGCTGTTGCTGCC
>CALETX010000246.1 GCA_937920455.1 uncultured bacterium | reverse complement strand
CGCTCTCAACTTCCTGCAAAACATATTTCCCATGTCTCAACCCAATATACTTTGTAGATCAAAAGGCACCGGCCGGCCGATGCGCAGCGACTCCGCGGCAGCGATCGTCATGGCTGTGGCTCTTGCTCCATCAATCTCGTTACAACCAGTTGTGTTCCGTTTCTCCCTGACCGCCCTTGCAAAATCGTCCAACGCCTCGTAGCGCCCTTTGTTAACCTGTGGTTGCGACCTGTAATAATGTCTGTTGGCGAAGTCCTCAGGCGGAATATGTTCGCGCCAATGCTTATTCTTCCGATAAAGCGACTCGAACGCCGGAAGTTCACGAAACGCGTCCGGCATTGGATCGAACTCCAAAGGATATGACCGATCCACTTCCCCCTCAACACCGCATATGTTGAGTTCCACAAATGATTTCAGAATGGCGGTGCATTCATTGCCGAAGACTTCTATATGCTCTTTGGGATATCCAGCCGACCCGTGCACTCCACAGAATATCTCAGCCAGCGCGCCATTGGCAAAACCAACCGAAATGGCAACCGCATACATAGCATCACCACGAGCCGCGATTTCTACTGGTTCTGCGCCCGTCAGGAAAACCGACAGATCAAGAAAATGGCAAGCTTCCGACCCGAGCGTGCCTCCATGCTTTGGGGTGAAAGGCCAGTCTGGCCATAGTTTTCGCTCTTCAATCGCGCGCAAGTAAATCATCTGAACCCTGGGGAACTTCTGAATCACACGCTTCAAATCCACAACACCAGGCGCAAAACGCCGATTGAAACCAACCTGCAAGAGCACGTTGTTGCGCCGCACGACATCAACAATGCGACGTGATTCTTCATTTGTAGCGCTCATTGGTTTTTCAACCCAAATCGCTTTTCCGGCTTCAGCTGCTGCCTGGATCAGAGGCAAGCGCATGTCGTGCTGCGTTCCGAGCACGACGCAATCAATTCGCCCGTCGCGCAGCACTTCTCTGTAATCTGTAGTGACATAGTCAGGCGCATACGCAGCTCGATGCCGCTCCAATAGTTCGGTATTCAGGTCGCAAATGGCCCTTATCCGCAGGGAAGGATTACGACGGGCGTTAGGCAAGTGATTCCCAGATACGTAGGCCCCTGCGCCAATAAACCCAATTTCTATCTTGTTGTCATGCATACGACACAGCACCTCAAATGTGAACTCGGAAACTGATAATCTGAAACGGATAAACATCAAACTCAATACTTTTACCGCTCCATGCCAGTTTCAAACATTCATCTCGGCAGGGTTCCTCCAACAGATTCACAACCGACACAGCTTTCAACGGCAAAGCCAACTGGATGCAAACACGGCCACGCCAGCCATATGCCTCATAAATTCGAATTATGAACCCGTCGCCGTCCTCGGCAGGCTTCAGCGTATCCACGATAACAGCAGGTGTATCGCATGTTATCCACACAAGCGAAGGAGGAAGGTCTCCTCGATGAGGATCTGTGACTACGGACAGAGGAGCATTGTTAAGTTCAGCGGCAGCCGACAAAACTCCACCTTCCTGAAACGTCCCGACATGTGGGAGAAGTGCATACACAAACTCATGTCTGCCTTGATCTGCTCCACCGTCCGGCATCTGTGGGCTCTTGATGCAGGACATGCGCAGCACACACCCATGCGCGTCAAAACCATACTTGCAGTCGTTGAGCAGCGCCACCCCGTAGCCGTGTTCGCTAAGATCAACGAAGCGATGCGCGCAGACTTCAAAACGGGCAACATCCCAGGACGTATTGGTGTGAGTCGGGCGACGTATGTGCCCAAACTGCGTCTCATAGGTAGCCTCGTGAGAGCGGATTGCCACAGCAAATGCCACCTTCAGCAAAAGATGATGAGCGTTCCAGTCCACTTCCGTGCGGAAGTCAATGCGCGGATGGGCGCGATAAATCACCATCTCCTGTCTCAATATCGAAGCGGATGCGCCATCGATCCCTGGAACCTCCCAGCATAACTCAACAGCGGCACGCACAGGACCAGATTCAACGCCTTTCAGTGAGATCAAGCGTGGCGGAGGCAAACGCCGATCTTCATAGGACAAGTCAATGTCCCACGCATCGTTTTCCAAAGGCCGATCCTCGAAGAGCTGCCATTCATTGCCACATGCACCAGGCGCAATAATACTCCGCTGGCGGATTCGGTCAGTCAACTCGACGATTTCGCCGTTGGAACCGAGGCGCAGAAACCAAAAGTCATTGATCAATACGCGGCCATCTTCCTCGAAACGCGGTGAAGAGGCGCTTGGCGCTGGCGGTTCAGCCGCGTCTACAACAGTCCACCCGCCGGCCGGGATGATGATATCGTCTCGCCATGTGCCGTCAGGAAGACGAACGGGATCGCCGCGATTCCACGACAGAGTATTGAAAAGAACCACAGGCTTGCGAGTGTGGGAGGTGTCTATGCGCGTCACAATTTGCTCGGCGGCTTGGGATGTCATTTTTTCAGAGGTGACCATAATGCGTTCCTGCATGGGTCGAACCTCGTCCCGATACACTTCTGCCACTGAGGACCCCGGCAGAATGTCGTGAAACTGGCATAGAAGCAAATCTTCCCACATGGCGCGTGCGGCCGCCCCGTCAAAAATGAATCCCATCGATTGGGCAGTCACCGCCAACCACTCCAGGTTATGCAGTCGTATCTCGTTCTTTCGATTCAAGCGTTTCAGCCATGCCTGGGTAGTGTAAGTGCCGCGATGATATTCGAGGTACAACTCTCCATCCCAGATCGGAAGAACATCCCGACGCTTGACAATCTCATCCAGCCAGAGTCCAAGACGACCGATGCGCAATTCTGGAACCTCGGCAGTTCCGCACAATCGCTGCAGTCTTTTGCCTGTTTCAATCATGGTCTCTGTCGGACCGCCTCCGCCATCCCCCCAGCCAAAAGTCACTAATGCGGGCACCCCAGTGCCCTTTCCCTGATAGACCTTCCAGGCACCGGCAACTTCTTTGACCGTCAGCTGTACGTTGTACGTATAAATCAAGTTAGGATTTGAGAAGTACTGGGACCACTCTGTCCATGGAGCCGTAATGATTTGTGCCACCACCGTACTGCCGTCCAGGCCACGCCAGGCAAAGGTATCAAAGGGAAACCTGTTGTACTGATTCCAGCTGATCTTGGTTGTTACCAGCGCATCTACTCCAGCAAGCCGCATGAGCTGAGGCAAGGCTGCGGAAAAACCAAAGGAATCGGGCAGCCAAAGCACTCGGCTTTCGACGCCAAACTTTTCTCTAAAGTATCGCTTGCCATATATCAACTGCCGAACCAAAGATTCTTGCCCCGGCAGATTTGTGTCCATTTCCACCCAGGAAGCGCCTTCAGCGTCCCATCGCCCCTCGGCGACAAAACTGCGAATCCGGGAGAACACATCAGGCGCGTCATGCTCGACCCATACATAGGCCTGCGGTTGAGATTGCAAAAAGACATACTCAGGATACTGTTCCAAAAGGCGACATTGCGTGGCAAAAGTACGCACGCATTTGTGGCGCGTCTGACGAATGGGCCAAAGCCACGCCAGGTCTATATGCGCGTGACCAACAGCGCGAACTAATCCTGCCGCACTCCTCCCATCCCTGCGCCACGCTTCATTTAACATTTCCGTGGCAGTGGACAGCGAACGGTGAAAAGCCTCCGAAAACACCGGAGCGATCTCACTCAGCCCGCGCGTATCGAGGAAAGCAGCAGCCTTTTCAAGAATAGTCAGCAGACGTTCGCGCTCGGGATCCGCCTCGGCGCATAATTCTGCCACATCCACAAGGACACGGAAATCATGGTAAAATCGCTCTGCGTCAGAATCAATCCATTCCAGCGCCCATTGCTCCAGTTCATGAGAAACGTCACAGCGACCCGCGAAGAAAATAGCCCGCACTTCGTGAACTCGACCGGGAACGAAAGGTCCGCGCAGACAGTCATGTTGGGCGTCTATGGCGCCCAAACGCTTCCCATCCACAAACACTTGACCTTCTGGCCCGGCTGGGTAGTTGTCGTCAATGCGTACAGGCACACGATAGCCGGCGCGGATGGCAATGGACAAGCCGACGGTGCCTTCTCTCCAGTTCTCCGGCACACGCATTATTGCCCGGAAAGCTGTCCATCCCTTGCGCTGCCCCCACCGGACCGGCAAAGAACACGGCCGCCAGTTCCCACTGTCAGACAGAGCATCGAAACCTTCTTCCGCTGGATCCTGAACACTAAGGCCCTCTGGCTGAACCCGTCCCCTTACAATCGGTGTTTGCAGCAATCGTAACATAGACCGTAAGGCTGGGATGCGAAACGGTGTTTGTGCAGTATGTCGTCGCGTCATAGATAGTTTTGTATCAGAAAACAACCATCATTCTATCTCGTCCGGGCAGGCTGCTGGACTTTCTCCACCTTGACGTAAGAAACCCGGCCGAGGCGATGATGACGGGTGCGAACTCGGGCTTCAAGCATATTCACTCCCTCATGTAGGGGCCATACATAGTCACAACTCAGGATGTAGTCTCCGCTTGGACGAGATGGGATGTCAGTCCAATCGCCTCTCTGGTCGAGGCGAATCATAACACTTTGGCCATAAGGCGCGTAAGCAAATAGTTCGACCGAGACGCGGTCCTTGCCGTCTGCCTGCGTAACTGCAAGTGAACAGTCGCGCTCGTTCAAAGACATACGAATTTCCACCGTATTGATCGGCCAGTTCACATCTTCTGGATTGCTGGTAGTCAAATAACGGTAACGATCCGCGTAATAGTGCGCGCGCCACGGCGCCATTTTCGGCCAGTAAACCAGGAAGGGAGGCGCCGGCGGACGCCCGTTGGCCATAAAATCCTCAGCCACGTGATTATTATCCAGATCGTAGTTTGGCATCTGAAACTGGCTGAAGTAGTCTCGTTTCCACCATTCGAACTTGCGGATTGCGATCCACTTTTCGGCCTCGGCGTCATCGAAATGCCGCTGAGTGGGAGTCACGCCTTTCATCAGGCAGTCCTGCAGTTCCATGGCCGATAACGGAAGGCCGTTCAATTCGTAGTACAGAATCAACTCGGCGTCCACGTATACCCATTTACCCCAATGATCAGACCAAACCTCGGAAGTGGCATGATTCCAGACGCCCGATCCTTTAGTCAACGGCGTGTCGATTGCTGTGAGGCCAATGGTGCGTGCCACAATGCCGAACGAAGCCAGGGCACCAACAAAGATATGGCTGAAGGTGCCACATGCAAATCCCTTCCGCCCCTCATCAATCTGACGAAGCAGCGCAGGAGCGCTCCATGCCGGTTCCATATTCGGTCCCTCGCCGTTTTGCACCCGAGCGCAAGTCCATGCAGCCAATTTGCCAATGACTCGCCAGTCGTCGGCCGGATCGCCCACAACTTCATCAAGTTTTTCCTTGCGCCGCATTTCCACCAAACTGGGCTCGTCTGGATCAGCGAACCGCGGACGAAATCGTGGAACCAAAACTCGGGGACTGTCCATTTCACCAATCATATACACTTGGCTTAGCGTGGTTGCTTCGTTGTCAGTAGCCTTTGTCGCTGCACACACGGCACCGATTACTCCAGCGGACATTATCATAGCCAGCCTCCTTTTTGTCATTTTGCCCCCTTTTTTCCTTGCTGAACTATTACTGAAGACAGCGAGACTGTTTTTCACAAACATTTGACCGCGGCCCGGATTTAGAGCGCGTGTCCTTTCTACCAGATGCTGAAAATCGAACAAAGTGCATGCCCCCATCAACTGTCACCGGCCGTCCCTTCATCAGGGGCTGGCCATCGAGGCGCAGCGTGCCCCTCTGCATGCTGTCGAGGCGCACTGTTCCAGCTTTTTCGAGCTCGAAGTTCAGGCCATCCGGCCTCAAGAGCAGACTACGGACAGGAACTGAGGAGGCGGCCAAATAGACAGGCCAGTGCCGTAAAGCAATGGCACCAAGTGGAGTGCTGTGGATTACGTGTGTCGTGTCCTGCACATACGGCACCAGCGCAATATGCTCAGTGCTGCCCCCAAAACCGAAAGGCAAATCTCTATTGACAAACTGGTGATACGAACGCAGGTTCATGTAATTGATGAATGCCTCGTAGCGTTCCGCCGCAGGGCGGGTGAGAAAGGCCTGAAGCAGCCCATATTCGTACTCGTAGCGGAGATGCAGAACAGTCACGCCTTGCGAGCTGCCTGGCGTAAAGCCATGAAGAAAGCCAAATCTGTTACGAGGAATAGCCTTCCAGCCGGCGGTGTTGCGCGAATGAAGCGACAGAAAGTAGTCATGCTCGTGTCGAAAACTCAGCAAATGATCGAATATCTGTTGTTCAATCCGGCGAGCGAGTCCTTTACGGCGAGCAGCCGGCTCACGAATATATTCCGCCAGGCACATCAACATGGCAGCGGGGCCGGCACTGTCCCATCCGGCGTGATCATACTCGAGAAAACCGAAACGGCAGGCTTCTATTTCTGGGGCAAGCAAGCGAACTAGCAGATCATCCGCCTGTTCAAGATAACGCTTGCGGCCAGTCAGTCGGTAAGCGCAGAGAAAACTAACCAAGGTGTAGGCCACTGCCGGAGCGTTGGTCCAATCGTAGCGCACACCTTCTCTAGAATA
>CALETX010000245.1 GCA_937920455.1 uncultured bacterium | reverse complement strand
TGTTGATTATTGAAGGCATCCATGGACTCAATCCAAGGCTCATTCCCGGAATACCTCGCAAAGCAGCGTTCAAAATATACGTCAGCGCGCTCACGCAGTTGAACCTCGACGCCCATAACCGCATCTCAACGACAGACAACCGGCTGATGCGCCGAATGGTTCGTGATGCCCAGTTCCGCGGATATTCAGCCCTGGATACCCTGCAGCGATGGCCGTCGGTCCGAAGAGGCGAAAAACGATGGGTGTTCCCTTACCAACGAGAAGCCGACGCCACATTCAACTCAGCTTTGGATTACGAGCTTGCCGTTCTAAAGCCGCTCGTCGAACCGCTCCTCATGGAGGTCAAACCCACGCGCGCTGAATATGCCGAGGCACGCAGGCTGTCGGAATTCCTCCTGAACTTCAGACCCGCGCCGTCTCGCCTTGTGCCATATCAGTCCATCCTTCGTGAATACATCGGTGGCAGCATTCTGCGATACTGAGAATCCCAGCGACACTCAAGAACCGCTGTCAACGCTTGCAACCGCAACGCTGCTTTTGATACACGTTCAGAGCCGTCCGACGGATGGGCGCGTTAACCTGAGGCGCATAGAGGATGACGCATTGAGTGTTCATTGTTGAGAAGAAGACAATCGGGCCCGACATAAGGGGAAGGAAATGAATAACGTGAAACTCGACCCTACAACCATGAAGGATTGGCAGATAGCCGAGGCAGCGGAAGAACACATGATCCCAATAACCCGCCTGGCGGCCGAGGCTGGAATAAAAGAAGACGAACTTATCCCCATGGGACGAAATATCGCCAAGGTGGATCACGCAAGGATACTCTCACGTCTGAGCGGCCCCCCAACGGCCAGATACGTTGACGTGACTGCCATAACCCCAACCCCGCTCGGCGAAGGGAAAACCACCACCACAATAGGGCTTGTGGAGGGACTGGGCAAACTAGGCAAGAGAGTCTTCGGTGCCATACGTCAGCCGAGCGGCGGCCCAACATTCAATATCAAGGGATCGGCGGCAGGCGGCGGCCTCGCGCAATGCATCCCTCTGACCCCCTTCTCAATCCGCCTCACCGGCGATATAGACTCGGTAACAAACGCCAACAACCTGGCGATGGTGGCTCTCACCGCTCGGATGCAGCACGAGGCCAACTACGACGATGAACGGCTTGCCAGGTCCGGCCTCAAACGGCTCGATATTGACCCATCCCGAGTGCAATTCAAGTGGGCAATTGATTTCTGCGCTCAGGCCCTGCGCAACATCACAATAGGGAAGGGCGGCAAGATGGACGGCTGTCCGATGGAATCTGGATTCCAGATATCCGTGGCCAGCGAAGTGATGGCCATTCTGGCCGTCTGCTCGAGCCTACGCGACCTGCGCGAACGCATGTCGAAAATCGTCCTGGCATACAGCAGGACCGGAAAGGAAATCACCACGGCAGATCTTGAGGTGGACGGGGCGATGACGGCATGGCTTACCGAGGCTATTCACCCCAACCTGCTTCAAACCATAGAGGGCCAGCCGGTGCTGGTCCACGCCGGCCCGTTCGCAAACATCGCCATCGGCCAGAGTTCGGTTATTGCTGATATGATAGCCACAAGACTTGCCGAGTATCATGTGACGGAAAGCGGCTTTGGTGCAGACATAGGCTACGAGAAGTTCTGGAATCTGAAATGCAGATTCTCCGGACTCAAGCCGCATGCCGTCGTTGTCGTGACAACCGTCCGCGCCCTCAAGATGCATGGCGGCGGCCCCGCCGTGAAACCAGGCCTCCCCCTGGCCGAGGAATACACGAAGCCAAATGTCGCTTTGGTGGAAAAGGGCTGTGAGAACCTTATCGCCCACATAAACATAGTCAAGCGAAGCGGCGTCCAACCTGTGGTCTGCATCAACAGTTTCCACACCGACTCGAAAGAAGAAATTGCCACCATAAAACGTCTGGCCGAACAAGCTGGAGCATTCGCTGCCGTCTCCCAGCACTGGCTCAAAGGTGGAGAAGGCGCAAGGGAACTTGCCGAGGCTGTCATCGCCGCCTGCTCAAAACCAAACGACTTCAAGTTCCTCTATGACCTCGATACCCCGCTGCAGAAGCGCATCGAACTCATCGCGCGCGAGGTCTATGGTGCAAAAGGAGTCACCTATTCTGACCTTGCTTTGCGCAAGATACGCGAATTTGAAACTGATCCTTCGACCCGCAAGATGGCCACCTGTATGGTCAAGACCCATCTCAGCCTTTCACACGATCCAGATCGCAAAGGCAGGCCCACCGACTGGGAGCTCCCCGTCAGCGACTGCCTGGTATACAAAGGCGCTGGCTTTGTCGTGCCTGTGGCCGGCGCCATCAAGCTTATGCCGGGTACGGCGTCAAATCCTGCCTTCAGAAACATTGATGTTGATGTTGAAACCGGCAAGGTAAAGGGTCTGTTCTGAGTGCAGGTCGAAACGGGCGGTGGAGGAGAAAAGAACATGAGCGCAAGAATCCTGGACGGACAAAAGATAGCAGCTGAAATGCGGGACGACATTCGCAAACAAGTCGCCGCCATGAAACAACGGGGAATAACGCCGGGCCTGGGCGTTATTCTGGTTGGCGACGATCCCGCTTCAAAATCCTACGTCACAGCAAAGGAAAAGGCCTGTGAAGAGGCCGGCATTTTTTCCGACGACAACAGGCTCCCAGCCGACACATCCCTAGATGATCTCCTGGGTCTCGTGCGCCGCATGAACGCTGACAACCGCATTCACGGAATCCTCGTTCAGCTTCCCATGCCTTCTCACTTGCCGGAAAGGGAAGTGCTACGGGCTGTGGTGCCTGAGAAAGATGTTGACGGATTTCACCCTGTAAATGTGGGTAAAATGCTTCTCGGCGAGGATTGCTTTCTGCCCTGCACCCCCCATGGAGTCGTCCAAATACTGGCACGAAGCGGCGTTAAAACCTCCGGCGCCCATGTCGTAATCGTTGGTCGCAGCAACATTGTGGGCAAACCTCTTGCGGCCATGCTCGTACAGAAGAATGAAAACGCCAATGCAACCGTCACCATCTGTCACACCGGCACACGCGACATGGCGCGTTTCA
This sequence comes from uncultured bacterium, assembly GCA_937920455.1. Taxonomy (GTDB): domain Bacteria; phylum Verrucomicrobiota; class Kiritimatiellia; order UBA8416; family CALETX01; genus CALETX01. The sequence goes on along the minus strand of CALETX010000245.1, from coordinate 2,253 downwards.
CAAGACAGGCCGATATTCTTGTGGTTGCCGCCGGTAGACCCCGTACCGTCACAGCCGACATGGTCAAGGAAGGCGCAGTTGTAATCGACGTGGGTGTAAACCGAATACCAGACCCATCCAGGAAGTCCGGCTACAGGCTTGTGGGAGACGTTGATTTTGAGGCGGTAAAGGAAAAAGCCGCCATGATCACTCCTGTGCCCGGAGGCGTTGGACCGATGACCATTACCATGCTTCTTTACAACACGGTAAAGTCAGCCGGGCGTTTTGCGTCCTCATGAAAATAAACCCGGATTTTGCTTTCAGGCCACAGAGACCTTTATAACTGACTGTCAAATGAGCGGTTCAGACAATCAAGCCCGTCACAAAAAAGTGAAAATCCAACTGCAATGCATTTGACTACTGTCGTTCTAATGCACTGATAGCAAACATATTGCTTTCCGCGCATTGTCGGTGGCGTTATCTCAACCGCAAAATCTGGGATAAAGCGGCGCATTATCCGACTTGCACCTACTTGAGCTCGCGAAGCGAGACAGATATCAAATCTATCACGCGTCTCTTCTCGCAGGAATCAACCGCATCGCCAGCCCACAATGATTCCATGGCCTCATCGTCCGAAAGCATCTCCTCAGCCGCCAGCGCCTTCAACGCTGCAGCCGCCCCGAGCGCAAACCGCCTCGGTTCAACGCCCCTTGAAAGCGCGAGACGCATCGTCCCCACCAGCCTGTCATCCCATCCCAGTTTCCTTCGCGGATCCCTCGTAACACGCGCCACGCTATCCCTGAGATGAGGGTTGAGCATCCTTTCAAGCAAGTCGTCAGCGTACGCAGCGAATCCTCCTCTAGAGAAAAGAGGATCAAGCCCGGCGTGCTTCGCGCACAAGGCCGCCCCAGACTCTTCAATAAAAGCCTCACGAGCCATGGCAAGAATGTCTGGAAAAGCAGCAGCCTGAGACATGTAGGCCGCCCCCCGCAATCTCAAGAGATATCCCATCAGAGCATGAACAGCGTTGTGACCGTAAAGCTTGGCCTCCTCAAACGGAAGAAGATCCGCCTTTTCCTCAAAGGCGGTAATCCCGCGACGAAAGCCTTCGATCGTGATACGACTGATCAGGATTTTGTTGAACTCCTCAACCAAAAAAGCTCGTGAAGCGCGGGGCGTTACAGGAGCTAGCCCCTGTTCGGCCATCTGTCCCTGATCGGTCACAACGCCGCTCATCTTGCCGATAACGGTATTCAGCGCCTGGAATCGTTTGCCTCCGTAGATCCCCCGCCTGGACATCAACGCCTCCTCAAGTATTTCGGCGGCGTGGTTGTGATTCTCTCCGGCGTAAAGAACGGCGGCCGGAAGTGAGGAATCAACAAGCTTCTTTGCCAGTCCCTCGCTCAATATGTCCACCGGATCGCCCGACTTTCCGCATCCGTAAGCCCGAACGCTGGGCAGCGCTGTCGCCATTTCCGATGATTCAGCCACAGCCTGAACAAGAGCGGCGCGGTCCGCATCCTTCGAGGGATTGTAGATTTCCAAACCGACAACGCGCCTTCTCTCGATGCCCCCCTTGCCTGCAATGTTGATCCAGTAGGAACCGCCAGCGCGTCTCACCGACTCGACAACATCGTCAACTATTTCGGCAACAACCAGCCTCGAAAATGCACCGGATGCCGCAGCCTCGAAGAGAAAAAGTCCAGCCTGAATTGGTCCGAACCCGAATCCAACAAAGACCCGTCCCGCCACGTGTCATCCTCCGACCGCTACTGGAGGGTTCCTTGATGGAAATGTCTTTGCCAGATCAAGAACGCTCTCGAGCGGGCCGACGCCATCGCTGGCGCCTTCGTGCGAGAGGCTTGCCGCAGCGCAGCACGTGCCCAGGAGCATGCACCTCTCGATGTCCCATCCCTCGTGCAGACCGTACAGCATACCGGCGCAGAAGGCATCGCCTGCACCGACCTTGCCTTTTATGAATCCTTCCGGCAACTCCAGCGAACCGCGCGCCCAGCGTCTGCCCGACCGATCCCTAACATAGACGCCCTCCGGCATGTGCACCGCCGTCAACTCCATGTCTCCCATCTCCAAAAGATCATCCACCGTGCGCACTAACTCGTCCGGATCAAGAGTGTCATCGGCCCTTCTGGCATTTCTACCCACGACGCGGCTGGCTTCTATTTCGTTCAGAATGAGGTAGTCCACATACTTCAGCGCAGGCGGAACTATTTTCCTGAAACGGTCGCTATCCTCGCTCACAACATCCACGCTTGT
>CALETX010000244.1 GCA_937920455.1 uncultured bacterium | reverse complement strand
CCCGAAATGGTGCAGTTCTCCATTGCGCCATTGGTCATATAGACACCGCCATCGAAATTTCGGCTGACGATCGAGTTTCGCACTGTACCGTTGCCCAGATAAAGAGCTCCGTAGCCCGCTCTGCCAGGCCCCGTGCCGTCGCATCTGTTGCTTACGATCCAGCATCTGTCAATAAGGCCGCCGACGATGTATACTCCGCCGCCGCGCCCTGACCAAAAGACTGCGCAGTCATTGCTTGCGACGACAGAGTCAACCATGGAGCCGCCGGTCATCAACACGCCTCCGCCGTAGGTAGAATTTCCGCCGCTTCTGGCCGCATTGCAAACTATCCAGCAGTTGGAGACGGTTCCGGCAGCCATTTTCACTCCGGCTCCGCCATCGTACTGTGCGTAGGTGTAGCCGTTCGATATGGTGAAGCCGGCAAGGAGGGCGGAAGACGCCTCGGCTGTGATTTCGAATATTCGAAAGTTGTTCGCTGATGAGCGCCTGACTACTGTGACTTGCGGCCCGTTTACGCTGAGAACCTGGATGTTGTTAGATATTATGATCGTGTTTGTGACGGAATAGACGCCGTTTGTGACAAGAACCGTGTCCACTGTCGGGTAGTTCTGGCATGCGTAAGACGCCGCCAGCGTCATGTTTGTTGCTGCCGTTTCCCAGGTATCGTAGGGAGGGGTCTCTGAACCGAGCGGCTGTACATAAACAATAGCTGCCGATGCGAAGCGACACATGAACGCCCCCCATATAAACATTCCGGGTGTCTTCTTTAGAGCTGTGCGTTGCATGCTTTCCCTCCACTAATTTACATTCTAACAAAAGTTGTCCGCCGGGACCAGTATTTTGAAGATTTTATTACACCCCATCATCTGGACACGCAATAAGAGATCTCTTTCTGACCTCAGCAGGAAGCACTTGAAGTTTCGGTCTCAGCAGTATGAGGTGCCGCTCAGCTCTTGCCCCAGAATGGAAGAGCGGACAATGCGCAACTCGCTTCCGGAGGGCCAGACGTCGTTTTATTCCAATATCAGCCATCCATAACCTCTTGTGCTGCATGACCTGCTCATGAGACCCATCCAGTCGAGATTCACAGCCTGATCCGTAAAGCTCACCGCCCAGTCCATTGGGCAACGAAGGCCGCTCTTGAACGCCGACTGCTTGAAATTGCGGACGGGGACGGCGATTTCCATCGCATAGCCGCCCTGTTCCAAGTGTGCGGCAGCGACAATGTCTTGGCCCTGCGAGTCGTCGCCGTTGATGCTGATGGTGACGCGAGGTTCTGCGCCTGAAAAGTCGCGGTGGAAGCAATATTGCGTGAGGCCAGGTGTCTTGCGCCATACATTGCCGGATTGAGATGTGTCCTGGCGGGCGTCAATGAATATTTCTACGATTTCGGGAAACCACTTGCCTTCGCCGGTGGCAGGTTCGCGCACGCGAACTGCGAAGTAGAGATTTTCCTCGTCGTAAGCGCTTTGGAGAGAGGCTGCATAGCGGTCAGCGCGTGCCGCGCCTGGGACGCATTCCATGGTCACATGGAGTGGGGGAGCAATTGTCACGTCCGGCACATCGCTCCATTCAGACACGTTTCCATCAACGCAAATAGCAGTTGTCCGGCGGTGGCTGATAATTGTGTCAGTGGGCGGCGAGACCAGCCGCACTTTCAGGAAAATCCCGTCAAACTGTAATGTTAGCGGCTCGGTTCGATCAGCGATGGCCAGACGGCCTTGATCTGAGAGGGCGTCGGCTTGAAGAACGTCGCGTTCAATTGGGGGGACGGCAAAGCCGAGCGATTTCATCAGCGCAGCGCCGAAAACCCAGTAGCCCGCCAGATTCGGGTGAATGCTGTCCATGGTGAATGAAACTTTCAAGCCGAGTTTTTTTCGTTGTTGGAGGAGGTTTTCGACACATTCGAAAAGGGGCACATATAGAATGCCTTCCTCTTCGCAGAGTTCTCTTGTTGCTGCCGCAATTGCGGCGCACTTGCGTCGCTGTTCCAGGAGCTTTCCGGCGCGTTTTGTCTGAGTGGGGTCGTCGGCCCAGGCGGTCGGTTCGCTTCCCAGAAGGCTTATCCAGCCTAATTTGGCATGCGGCGCTTTTTCCCTTAGCGTGGCGAGAAGTTTTCGAGAGTGTTGCTTGAATTCGTCAGGGGTGAAACGGCCGGAGTCGTTCTGACCGAGATTCACGAGTATCCAGTCATAGAGTCCATTTTCCAGACCGTGTGACAGCGCAGGCAGAATGCTTTGCGATGTGGCGCCGGCGATCCCAAAGGAAGAAAAGATCGGAGGCGATTCGATATGGGCGGCCAGGAGGATTTCATTTGCAACGTATGAATACATTCCAGGGGCGGCAATGCTGTCGCCCAGAATCAAGACATGTTGATTTGCTCCGATGGGCGATGTGGCGGTGTCAGACGCAACGCCTGTCAGCACTTGGGCGAGCGAAATCGTCCAGATGCCAAACCCTGCGTAAATGAATCGGGTAATCCTTTGCATCAAGTCTCCTGTCTGTAACGTTACTTCCATAACATAATGCTATTGATAAAGTCAATAAAAAAAAGATAAAAAACAGCATATGTACCATCATTGTCACTTGACATTCAGAAGATGATGTGGAAATAAACGAGATACGAGTATGCGCACGGAGTGGTTTGTGTTGTGCCTGGGGGACGAGGATTTTGGGATGTGCTTCAGAACGTGTGAATGTATAAAAATCAGATCTGGAGGAAAAGATGAGTGGACGCACATACACGTTAGCCTTGATGCTTCTGCCGGTAGTCGCAGTTATTGGTGGGAGGGTGGCCCTCGCGGGGCCGACCAGGGAGATTCACGTCGCGCCTGACGCGGTTGGCGGAGACGGTTCATCCCTTCGCCCCTATGGGTCTCTTGAGCAGGCGCGGGATGCCGTACGCCGGGAGCTTCTGGAGGCGACTGGCACGATTCAGGTTGTGGTTCACGGGGGACGGTACGAACTCAATGCGCCTCTAGAACTTACATCTGACGATTCCGGCACCGGGGACGTGACGGTTGTGTGGACGGCCGCTGAGGGTGAAACACCGGAAATCAGCGGCGGAGTGGTCGTGCAATGGGTGCCTGCTGGAGAGGACTGGCGTGCTCATCTGAGAGAGGATGTGCCGGATCCCGAATTCGTCCGCGTGGGGGACAAGTGGGCAGACCCATCTCGGTATCCGGATGGAGACGGATTGAATACCAACTCGTATCTGCTCGTCCCGCGAGCGGTGAATCGGGGCGGCACAAACCTTACAGCAATGCGAGCGGCACAGTATGGGAAAAGATGTGTTGAGGGTGGCTGGTCTCTGATTCTTGATGGCGATCTGGACGGGCTCCCCACGAACGGGCCGCTCAGGACGGCGGTTCGAAAAATCTGGTCGGTAGCCCGCGCCAGGATTGTGGCAGTTGATCGCCAGGCTAAGGAAGCGCGCCTGGAAGACGGATTCGTCAGTGGAAAACACATGAATCTTCTGGGCGGAGCTGGTGACTTCAAGAAACCCTTCCTTTGCTGGTTTGAAGCTCATCCTGCATTCGTTCGGCACGCTGGTCAGTGGGCTTGGGATGCTGACAAGCGAGATATCATATACCGGCCGCGTGCCGGCGAAGAGCCAGCCAGAACGCCACTCATCGTGGCTCGTGCGGACTGTTTGCTGAAAATCCACGGCCGGCCAGATCGGCCTGTGGCGCGACTGCGATTCAGGGGGTTGACGTTCCGCGACAGTGCGGCTCCTATGCCTGCCGGCGGTGTGGAGGACTTGCAGGCATGCCGTACCTATAGGGATTTCATCCTGGACAGAAGCGTTGAGGCGAATTCGAACGAAAGGGATTTGGTGACGCTGCCGGCAGCCGTCCTGCTTACGCACGCCCGCGATGTGGAGTTCGAGAACTGCCGTTTTCTAGATCTGGGAGGGCATGGACTGGCTGTTTCGTCGGGATGCGCCACTGTGAGAGTGGCGCGTTGTACCTTTGAGCGCATTGGCGCCATTCCTCTCATCGTGGGAACGGCGGAATTGTTCAGGAATGCCTCACAATTTGGACAACTGGTTCACAATGTCATCGTGGAAAGCAACCGCATATCTCAGGGCGGTCGTGTGCACGCCGGAGCGCCTGGGATATGGGTTGGTCTCACGCAGGGATGCCGCATCGCCTGCAATCATCTGCACGACTTGCCTTATACAGGTGTCAGCGTTGGATGGGACTGGACAAGCGCTCCCAGGGGTTCTCGGGATAACCTTATCGCGAGCAACTTGATTGAAAGAGTCATGCTGTACCTGACCGACGGCGGCGGCATCTACTGCCTGGGTGGTCAACCTGGGGGGCGCATTACCGGCAATCTTATCCGCGATATCCCTATGCCTGTTCTTCCGAGTGTAGGAGTCCGCAAGGGTGTGTACCTGGATGAAGGCAGCATAGGGTGGACTGTCACTGACAATGTGGTCGTGCGGGTATGGATGTGGAGTCTCTTCTTGCACAAGGCGGGTCCAAAAAACCTCATTGAAAACAATGCGTTTGGCGTGTTCGACGGCGCCATGGGCCGTGTATCGCCGCCATACAACACGATCCTGGCTCTGAAGAAGGCAGGCGACTGTCCAGACCGTGTGAAATTCGGCGAGAATAGCGCTTTAGCAGATGAGGCAGCGGTACAGGAAGCGGAATCAGCAATTCTGCCCAAGGTGGGTTTGGGCACTGAACTGTATCCACACTGATTTTTTTTGCTTTTGAGCGGTTCTTCCTTTTGTGCCGAAAAATGGCAGCGATGCATTTCTTCCGCGAGTGGAATGGGTGGCTATCCACGCTGTCCAGATTCGGAAAC
>CALETX010000243.1 GCA_937920455.1 uncultured bacterium | reverse complement strand
TGCTTCCGATGCCTCCCAGCACGGCTGCCGTAAAGGCCTTTATGCCAGGCATAAAGCCTACGAAGGGATTGACCTGCGCGAACATGATTCCGAAAAGCACGCCGGCGACGCCTCCTAATGCCCCTCCAATGAGGAAGGTGCGCGAAATGACAGCATCAGGATCAACTCCCATGAGACTTGCGGTTTGAGCGTCTTGCGCAACGGCGCGAATTGCTCTGCCAAGTTTTGTCCTGCTGACCAGCAGGCTCAGGCCGGCCATCATTCCACAGGCCACTGTCACAACCAGCGCCGACTTTGTCTGAAAAAAGGCCGCCGATCCTGGAAGGAGATTGCGCTCGAGCACAGGCAAAGAAGGATAACTGATGTAGAATTCGTTATGCCACAGCCCTTCGACAAGCCGCACAAGGTCCTGGAGGAGAAAGGAAACGCCTATTGCCGTGATAAGCGGCACCAGACGGTTCCCGCCGCTGTGTGCGCGCAGGGGCCTATAAGCGAGGCGCTCTACTGCGACTGCGGCGCCGGCTGATGCAGCACCGCCAACAATAATGGCGACTACAAGGACAACAAATGGGTCAAAACCGGCAGTTCCCATGTGCCTGAATACCTCTGCGCCTGCTACGGCGCCTATCATGAAAATTTCTGAATGAGCAAAGTTGATGAGGCCCAGTACGCCATAGACCATGGTGTAGCCGAGCGCAATCATGGCGTAAACCGCCCCAAGCAAAACGCCCTCGACAAGCACACCTGGCAATATCTCAAGCACTGGCGATCTTCCTCAAAAGCGCCCGGCGGCCGGCTGGCAGGGATTAGCCGACGGCATCAACAGATCCGTTGTGACTGACACTTAGTTTCTCAGCCAGGAATCCCGTCAGCCATTCCAGTTCGGCTTCCGACCGTTCGCTCAAAAAACCGGTCTTTCTACCGTTCTTGTCTGTTATCTGCAACTCTGGAACCGGCCTGTTATTGATCTTGATGGGACTCGGCCCCATAGCAATTCGGCGTATATCCGCCACGTTCCATCTCCAATCCTTTGTACGAAACACACTTATCTGACGAATCGCGAACACGTCGCCAACCCGGCCAATCATAACTCTCCTGGTTCCCATCTCGATGGATATGAACATCACCAGGACACCTACAATGAAAAACACAAGGAACCCGATGTACGGCGCGACGCGAGGGCCGGAATATCCCGGCTTGAACACAAAAAGGAAAACAACCAGTGCGATAGAGCAGATAAAATCCCATCCTATAGCAAATATGAACAGACCTTTGCTGCCCCTGACGAGTCCCATTGGCGGAAGCGTCACACTGAAGCCGTTGGCCATTTCCTGCACCGTCATGGAACTGCCTGTCGGTGGATGTCCGCTGCTTCGTTGCGTGTTCATTTTGTTTGTGTTCCCTTCGCTCAAGAGGCCGTTTGAGCGTGACGGCGGATTGTCTGACAACCCTCCCAGCCGACACCCTAAAGCGTGGCACTGAACCTTGTAGTGGGGCAATGCCTAGTGTCGCGGCCTGATGGCGTATTCAATCCTCAATTGCATCAAAAGTCAATTAGCGCCGTGCGTGTTGGAGGGAGCGACGGAGTTCTTGATGTATTGACAGCAACGGGGGAATATACCTAGGGTTGGATTTGACGGCCTTGCTAACAGGATTTCATAGCGGACAGGAGGCCACAAGATGTCTGACAAGCCGAGGATATTGTTTCTGTGCACCGGCAACTCATGCAGGAGCCAAATGGCCGAGGGCTGGGCGCGGGCGCTGAAGGGCGACGCAATAGAGCCTTTTTCAGCCGGCATCGAAGCGCGCGGTCTGGATCCCCGTGCTGTCAAGGTCATGGCCGAAGCTGGAATTGATATCTCCGGGCAACAATCCAAGACCATTGAACAACTGCCAACGTCGGATTTCGAATTTGTCATCACTGTTTGCGGCCATGCAAATGAGACGTGTCCGATGTGGCTTAAGAGCAAGACGAAGATCGTCCACGTCGGGTTCGAGGATCCGCCCCTTCTGGCCAGAGATGCGAGGAGTGAGGAAGAGGCGCTCAATCACTATCGCCGTGTGAGAGACCAGATTCGAGATTTTGTCGCAGGCCTTCCGGCTTCCCTGAATGTTGGCGCAAAATGACTGAACAGCGCAGTAAAATGCGGCTCAACGATGCTCAACGAAGAACTTTGGCAACGTCGTTGGGGCTGCTCGATCAGACGCTATCCAGGTTCGAAGAATATGCAAAGGGCAGAGAAATCCGGTCAGTCATGTGGAAGGAGGAGAACCGGCTGAGCGCGGAGCAGAGGGATGCGCTTCTTACTTGCATTTCCGAAATCAAAGCCCTTTTGGCGCGTATGAAGGAAGATCTGAATCTGCCGGCGCGCGTTGATAGAGTTGCCGCAACAATATGGGGCGAGAGCGCGGCATTTTGGAACACGCTGGCGGAGGTGAAAAGCCAGCGGCTTGCAGCTTACGGCAAAGTTGACCCTTCGCTTGCCTCATACGTTGATCCCAAGGTCGAGCGTCTCATATCAGCCATGCAGGCAATCGCTGACATTGTCTCCGGGAAGTCACCTGTCGCTGACAGGTAGCTCGAATGGCTGGCATTTGCTTCGGTCCTGTCAGAGAAGTGGTCAAACAAATATCACTCTAGATGAATTACCTCTGAAATCAGCGAAAGAAATTCCGATTCGACCGATCTGGCCGCCACTTCCCGCATCCTTTGCCGCTGTGAGTCGAGCGTTTCGTCCCGCAGTTCCTTGTTGCAGAGAGCCTCCGCAATAAGAGCGCCAAGCTGTTTGTTGCTTATGCTCTCGTACATGATACCGCCGCATCCCATTGCCTCTGGCACTCCACCGACAGCATGCGCTATTACAGGAACGCCCATATGCATGGCTTCCAGCAGCGGCAGGCAATAACCCTCATGGCGACTTGCCGTGACGAACAGATGAGCAGCCTTGTAACAGGCGGCAAGACCCGCCGGCGAAACAAACCTCACAAACTGGATGGCGTCCAAATCGAGTTCGAGCGCGTACATTCTCAGCATGCCGAAATAGGCAGGCGCCGAGCGGTCCGATCCGGCAATCAACAACCTGCTGAGAGGTTGAACGTTCCGGTGAAACCATGCAAAAGCTTCGATCAAGTCCTCTATGCGTTTGTTTGGAGCTATTCGGCCGACAAAAAGGACGTTCTTCCACTCCCCAGCGAAGCGGCTCATGAGAACCGGATCAGGCGGCACGTCGAGTGTCCGGGGCGAGAAGATCAGCGGGAACACCTTTGCCTTCAGGCCGCAGGTCGTTCGCAATTCAGAAGCATTGAACTCCGAGTCGGCCCAGATGGCGTCCGCGGATCTGGCCACCAAGGGCAGCATTTCCCTGGCATGGGACAGTTGGGCGGCAATTTCCGAATCAAAAGGCCGATAGAACTCAGCAGGCGTGATGTTATGATAGAGCATAACGCGTTTGCCAGGCACTCGGAGGAAGGTATCCGTGGCCTCTGAGGCTATCGAATAGTGCAGGATAACAACGTCATCAGGAGATGGCCGGAAATCATCGAGGGGATGCGCTCTGCCTGTCGAGTCGGGCGCTATGCACTGCGGCGGGGCGTATATTTCCGACGCGCATCCAAGTTTGCGGCATATCTCGCGGATAGCAACGGCTTCCTGTGAGATGGCGTCGCCTTCAGCAAAGCCCGCGGTGATTTGATGTATTGCGGGTCTGCTCAACATCCGTCCTCCTGTTGGCGTCTGTGAAGCGCTTTTTCAATATCGGCAAGTCTTCTTTCAATGGCTTCGATTTTTCGTTTGTAAGCGTCATATTGCAGCACGAAGGACATCACGAGAAGCTCGTTGATGGCGTTCTGCTGAGCAGCAATGCGATCATGTTGGTGTCGAAGAAGCCGCCAGAGGACCTTCTTGAACATGCAAGCAACGCGTCCGGCCATGCCGCCTCTTTGTGAAACTGGAATGATGTCGGTTTTTATAGAACGATGATGACGGAGAAGAGTGTTGAACTTCGCCACATACTTGTCCTCATTAGCGGCTTCTCTGAGACTAAGCGCCGAATCGGATGGACCATAATTGGAAATCGGCGCAAAAGTTGCAGCCCGTGCTTGGATCGCGTGTCCCACATCACCAGTTCTGTCTTTTCCGGCAACGGTAATTTTCATACGAACCCAGGTCCACTCTATAGGCATCAAACCACGTTTCAATCGGATTCTGCCGGCAGATCACTTGAATGCGCCTGGTTACAACAGGGGGCGGCAGAGTCACTTCACAAAAAAAACCGTGCCCTTGGCCGTGGCGAACGGACAGACGAGGTAAAGTTTGCCATAAGCGTTTGTCGTAGCGTCCGGATCCCAGTATGGCGCAAGCACAGCAAAACCCAGTTGGCCCTCTTTGCCGAAGCCGGCAATATTGACTATCGGATAGCCGAGTCCGTCACCGGTTTTTGTATAGCCGTTGTCGTCATGCTCGCCCCAGAAGATCAGTGGGAGTTGCAGTCTTGTTGTAGTGGTCCAGCCGGAGGATGAGCCGCCAATGAAGCGGATGCCGCCGGCAGTATAGCCGTTGTTATGTCCAAAATCGCCTAGCCTGTCGTCCACAAGCACATCGCCAATGCCGTCTTTGTTCAGATCACCGAGATATGCAAGGCCATGTCCTCCCCAATACCACCCGTCCCCCTCCATTTTAGTCCAGCGATGTATCCAGTTGGTTTGGCCACCTAGAGTAATCCAGTTGGTGACACCGCCGCTTAGATCGCTTGCTGTAAAATTCGTGACTACTACAACGTTGCCGGCGCTCCAGCCGGCATATTGCCAGCTTGAGAAAATGAGATTCTCCTTGCCGTCGCCGTCTATGTCGCCGCTGGTTACGAGAAGGTCCAGGCCAAAGCCTGAAATATCCAAACAGCAGTCCGCGGTCAGGAGATCGTTTGTCTCACCAGCGTGAACACCCTCGGTGACGAGATAGCCCCCCGGCCATTCGGAGGGGTCCTTGGGAGTGTCTTGCGCGGGTGTCGGCCCCAGATTTCGGAAATTCGACGGTTTCCATACCCAGATAGGGAAATTGCCCTGACTGCAAAGGAGCAACTCCCTTCGGCCATCACCATCAAGATCGCTCATGAGGATGCGATTGTAAGACCCCCCCGTATTGCCATCCCATACCTTGTCGGAAGCACTCCAGGGCACATTGGTTTGATCGTAAGCGTAGAATATCAGGTCCGTCCTGTTTGTATGGCCGCGGTATAACCTTGCATGTATTGAATTATCGTGCCACACGCCGTGTCTGAGAAAACTTGAGCTGGGCACACAAAGAGCCACGTCGTCAACGCCGTCGTTGTCCAAGTCTCCCAAGGCTGCCGCGTAATCGCCGCCTCTGGACCAGTTGCTGTCAAGCTGCCCGCCCACGAAATGGTGCAGTTCAAGATGGTCTTTCGGCGTTGCGCTTGAGGGAATATTCAAGTCATAGGTGCCGCTTGGCCAGTTTCTGCGGCCGAAGATGATGTATTTCCACTTATAAGAGTTGCCTCCGCCCTGCGGCGTATTGCTGCCGACCATAAAGAAATCGTCGTAACCATCCCCGTCAATATCGCCGATGCCGCTCGCTCTCATCAAGTAGGGCCCGCCGAATGTGTCCGAAGTTGCAAACCAGCACTGAACGATGCCGGGCGTGTCAATGTCCATTGCTTTTGTGAACATTTTCTTCAACCGGTTGCCGCCAAGGATCAGGGCATAGTTTGTCTGGGTCACGCGCACAAGGATGTCTTGATATGAATCCTTGTTAACATCGCCTATCTTGACGACCTCTAGAATTTCACGCCCGGCTTTGCCTTCAAACGACACAGCCTGCGT
>CALETX010000242.1 GCA_937920455.1 uncultured bacterium | reverse complement strand
GGGTTGCAGAGTGGCAATGGCCGGCAACGTGAGAGGAGGCATGAAATGATGCGCAAGTTTGCTTTAGCACCGATGGTAGGCCTGTTTGTCTGGGCTATCTGCTGGAAAGCTTCCGCCCAAGATTTCGGCGCTGGCGAGGGCAGAAGCAAAGGCCCTGTTCGCGTTTCAGTGCGCACTTCGGGAGAGTACACTGACAATCGCGATTCCACTGCGGACGGCGACAGCACGTTCGACTTTTATATTCAACCACGCTTGGATATAGAGTCGTCCTGGGCGCAAGAGGGACGGATGGTGCTGTACTATATGCCAGCCTATCGCTGGCGGAGCGATCCGAATATCTGGCAAAATGAAAATCAGGTGTTCCACGATGTCGGATTGGACGTGGACCACAAAGTTGGCACTGTGACGTTGAGATTGAATGAACTTTTCAACTACACCGATGATCCGGCTGTGCAGGAGAGCGGCAGGACGCTGCGATCCGACGCGAGCTTTATCTACAACAGAGTGGGTGGCGGAGCTCTGATAGATTTTGGCAGAGTTGCGTTGGCAGATATCTATGCGCAGCACAGGATGAAACGGTATGATGAGCAAATTGTCGCGGATGAGTCTGACGAAGACGCCCTCGTTGGCGGCGTGTACCTGATGAGCAGGTTTGGAGGCAAGACAAGCGCTCTGGGACTGGGGGTGGAGGCGGCTCAGCAGGACTATTCCAGCGCCCGCGGCATAGACAGAGGTTTCTCCTCGGCCAAGTTCATTGTCGGCTGGGAAAACTCGCATGCGAATCTGAGAACCAGCCTGCGCGCAGGCTGGCAGACGGTGGAGTACGATGATTCATCTTTGGGTTCAGACGACATTCCGTCTGTGAGCGCATCAATCGAGTACCTCCAGACGCCGGATCGCCAAATGCCCGGCACGAGAGTTGCTCTTTCCGGCGGCTATGGGATCAGGGAATCGGATGTATATCCCTTTGCGTCGCAGAAGGCAACCGGCCTTTCCGCATTGTGGGATTGGGAGCTGGTTCCAAGCAGCCTAATGATGACTCTTAGCGTATCGTATCGTCTTGGGGAATACGATAGCGACGCACTGCCTGCTGGCGGGGCTGTGGAGGAGAGAACCGGCATGCCCCGACCGACGGGCGATGAGACGACGGTTGCCAGCTCATTGGAACTGGTCTACAGGGTAAACGGCAACGCCTCTTTGAAAGCGGCTCAGGTTTACGAGGATGTTGATTCGGACGTCAGGCCGTCGTTCACAAAGAACACCACGCGGCTGGCGCTTTGGTATGAGTTTTGAAGGGGCGGCTGAGAGGTTGACGAAGGGGCGGTTGGGCCGCCGGGGCCGTTTGGCCTGAGCATGCTTAAATACTGCGCGAGGCCCTGCGGGGCCTCGTGTTTTTTCGTGGAAGGGTGATCTGGATCGGATGCAGCACGCGCAGGAAACGTTGCACTTTCTAGACTATTGGCGCGTTGTGCGATCTCGCAAAGAGATCGTAATTTCCGTTGGCATTCTCGTGGTCCTGACAGGCTTTCTGATCACCCTTGCGATGCCGAAGGTCTACAAGGCTTCAGTTCTCATAAAGGTGAAAGATGAGTCTCCCGATGTGCCGATATTTGAAACTCAGCCCTTACGCTATGATCCACTCTTCCTGAGAACGCAGTTTGAACTCATCCAGTCCGGACCTGTGCTGGAGGAAGTTGTGAAGCGCAGGGGGCTTGATGACAAGCTGGGCCGCGCGTATGCATTTGAAAGCCTTCCGCCGGACAAGAAGGTAGCGAGGGCTGTGAAAATCCTGCGGAGATCCATGAAAGTTCAGCAGTACCGCGACACCAATCTCATACAGATAGAAGTGTATCTCAGCGAGCCCAAGGAATCGGCGCCACAGGAGGCTGCGGAAACGGCCCAGGCCATTGCGGAGGTTTTCCGGCTTCAGAGCCTGGAGCGCAGCCGCGAAATCAAGGAGAGGGCTCTCAGAGCTCTTGAACAATCGCTTCTAGAGTACTCAAACAGGGTGATGATGGCAGAGCAGAATGTGGAGGCGATACGGGCCAAGTACAAGATAGATCTTGTCAGCACCGAGGCCGGTACACAGAGCGAGTTGACAAAGATGACGATAGTTCAACTCGAGGCCCAGCGCACCAAAGCCCATATGGATTTGGCCGATAGAGAAGCCAGATATAAGCTGGTGCAATCGCTCACACCGGATAATCTGAGAGATGCTGCTCCGTATCTTGTCGGAGACGCCAGCCTGGCAGGTCTCATCGCAACCAAGCGGACCAGGGAAATAGAACTGGCCGAGGCGCTCAAGTCCCTTGGGCCGAAGCATCCAACGGTTGTGAGCATTCAGACTGTAATAGATGAGGTGGAAAGCAAGATAGCTGACGCGATGGCCGGACTTAAAACCGGCGTTAAAGCCGATTATGAAGCGGCAAAAGCCACCGTCGAGATTCTCGATAAACGGCTTGAGGAATTGCGCTCTTCTAACAGGCGGGCGGAGTCGGAGGAATACAGGGAATTCGATCGGGCTGCCGAAGAACTTCAACATGCGAAGTCCATCTATCGCACAATGGAAAGCCGCTATCTTCAGGAAAAGATTGAAATGAGGATTCCTAGAAGCAATGTGGAGATCGTCGAGCCGGCAAGGGCGCCGGACGAAGACGATCCTGATAGCCCCAATTTCCCCCTCAACATAGTTGTCAGCGTTGTGCTTGGCCTTGGCGCAGGCGTTGGACTGGCGTTTTTTGTCGAATATCTTGACACATCGGTGAAGACGCTGGACGAGGTCGAGAAGCGCCTCGGCGCGTCCGTAATCGGTGTGATACCGCAAAAGGTGAAGCCCTTCTCGGATCCATCATCCGATCCAGCGCACGGCGAGGCATATCGTGTTTTGCGCACCAATATCCAGTTCTCCAGGAAGGTTCAGGGCGGAAAGACATTTTGTCTGACCAGCGGAAGCGTTGGCGAAGGCAAGTCTCTGACGGCCTGTAACCTTGCGTGGACGAGTGCACAGCTCGGTGACCGGGTGCTGCTTGTGGACGCTGATATTCACAGGCCGCGCCAGCATAAGATACTGCGACTCGCTAACACAAAGGGTCTTGCGGATGTATTGATGGGAGAAGTTTCGCTTGAAGAAGCCATCACAGCAACGTCACTGACAAACCTGGATGTTCTGCTCAGCGGCCGCGTCGCCTCAGGGACGCGCGGCCTGCTTGACACCCGCAGGCTGAAGGAACTGGTGGAAATCGTTCGTCAGAGTTACGACCTCGTTCTGTTCGACACTCCTCCGGTCATAGGCGTCAGCGACGCTTCGCTGGTTGTAAGGGAGGTTGATGGGGTTATCCTTGTTATACAACACAGGAAGTATCCGTTTTCGGTTTCTCAGCGGGCGAAGGCAATCATTGATAACCTTGGCGCTAATCTGGTGGGCGTTGTGCTCAACAATATTAACGTTTCGCGCGATTATTCGTACTATTATTACCACCATCATTATTACTCCTATCCCCATAAGAAGGGAGGCGGCACAAGCAAGTCATGAGAATTGCTCCGAGGAGAGTGGACTGTGGCCCCATCAGGGCGATTGTCGTGGCGATGTTTCTGTTGTCTGCTTTCGGTTGTGCTACCACCCCCATGCGGAGTCTGCGGATTGACCGCTACTACCCAGACACCGCCGGCAGAGCTCCCTGGTCATGGAATGAGAGCGCCATGGCTACTGCAGGCGAGGAGCGAGTGACCGCATTGCCAGTCGTCTCTGCTGCTTCTGATTATTCATCGAGCAGCGCTTCTTCCGGCATTGTTCGAAGATTCAAAGCCGGCGACCGCATACGGATATATCTTCGCGACATTCCGGGTCGGGATGAGATAAGCGATCAGATTGACGAAAATGGTCAGATCAATCTGCCGCTACTTGGCGTGGTCAAGGTCGAGGGTATGTCCACGTCCGAAGTTGAGGATTATCTGGAAAAGAAGTATGTTGAAGACGGCTATTATAAACGCATCACGGTGATTGTGCTTGCGGACGAGGAGGAGTACTTCGTTCAGGGAGAAGTGAACAGACCCGGCCGATATCCGCTTGGCAGAGGCAGAACCCTGCTGCAGGCTATTGCCGACGCCGGCGGATACACGGACTACGCCAATCGCAAGAGCGTTGAAATCATCAGAGCGGATCAGGTTCAGGTTTACAACTGCGTGAAGATTGAACAGCGGGCGTCGGAAGACCCGCTTATAAAGCCTGGCGACATCGTGCGGGTGCGCCGCAGGATCGCGCCGTGGGAGTAGGCAAACATGAGCATGCGCAAGTTGATGGTTGCTGGGCTTATAGCCGCCTCAGCATGCGTTCTCAGAGCTGGCGAGGATTCAGATATGTTCGTTCGAGCCGCTGCTGCGGCCGCAGACCGCGCAAAGGCTGCTGTGGAAATGGCTTTAATGGCGATGGACAATGCCATGGCCGCTCTTGACGACGCCCAGGCGACCGTTCTTGTTGCCATGAAATCGGAAGATCGCCAGGCAATGGCAGTTGCGGAAAAGAAGTGGAAGGCTGCCACCGACGCGGCAGAAGAAGCGAGGAATCTGGTCAAGATAGTTCTGGAAGCTTCCGCCGAATGTCGCGCGGCCGCAGGTTCCGTCGCTGCTGCCGCGGCGCAGCTTTCGTCCGCCCATGTTACGGATAAGGAGAAACGCTCGATACTCAGGCGAATGGCGGAGAAAGTTGAGATTGCTCGCAAAGCATTGAGGAAAGCCGAGGATGCGCTTGCAATCCTGAAGAAGAAGTGGCTGGACCCTGATTTCAGTGTTTTGATCAAGACGACCACCACGACGACCACGACAACAACGACCATTCCGCCTTCGCCGACTCCGGTTGGAAAGCGGTGATAATGAAGTGGCGCAGGATTATTGTCGGTTTCTTGATGGCCGTATGCGGTGTGGCAGGATGCTGGCATGCGGGGCGCGCTGCGGCGGCACATGCGCTCTATTTCAATGCCAAATATGGCGCTGCCGCATCTGATGGCGACAGGGTGCTTGCTCTCTGCAGTAAGGCCCACCGACTTTACCCCCACAACTATTACTGTGCGCTTCTAGCCGGAGAAAGGGCTTGGGACATGAGAAAGGGAGTGTCATCGGAGCAGGAGAGGATCATTCTGACGGCCTTGGCCGTTCACTGGTGCGATGTGGGCCTGTGTCTTAACCCCTATTTGTCGAGTTTGCGATATCTGAGGATGCGGATTCTGGAGGAGCTTTCGATCAGGGACGCCATCGCATGGTGGGAACGGCATGTGGAGTGGCAATTCTGGGCCCCGTACAATCATCTTGTGCTTGTAGAACTGTATGCGAAAACCGGACAGTTTGAGAGGGCGCTTGAAGCCATGAAGTGGGTGCGGGGCACTGAGTATGAGAAGGAAGCGTCCGCCAGGCTCAGAGAGGCATGGGAGAAGGAGACCTCGTTCCCAGAAGGGACAAGCATTCTCCGAGCACCCGATCCACACTGATGCGTTTCATGCAGGCAAGCGATCTGCATGGGCGGTTGTACCCAAAAAGAAAACATGGCGCGCATGGCACTGGCTCGCATACCACCCTGTGATCTGGTCCTTGGTGTGCCCATTTTTGATGGTCGCTCGGACCGAACAGCGTGACACTAGGCACGTTGAGAGCCACCGCAAGATGCGCCAGACCTGAGTCGCTGCCAACGAATAAGGCGCAGCTGGCAAGCGTCCATGCGGTTTCAA
>CALETX010000241.1 GCA_937920455.1 uncultured bacterium | reverse complement strand
ATACGGAGGGTTGGGTCGCACTCATGCTCAAACACTCGCAAAACTCGACGGGGTCGAGCTCGTTGCGCTTTGCGAGAAGTATGCCGAGCGGATAAAGTCGGGCGACCTGGCCATCAATATCAATACCGGCGCCAGGGCTCTCGATGTCTCGAAACTGCGTCCTTATTGCGACATAAAGGAAATGCTCCAAAAGGAGAAGCCGGACCTCGTCGCTCTCGCTGTTCCAACTGATCTTCACGCGCCTCTCGCCATCGCTGCTCTCAAGGCAGGCTGCCATGTCTTCTGCGAAAAGCCTATGGCTCTCAACACGCGCCAGTGCGATGCCATGATCGCCGCAAGCAGGGCTGTCGGCAAACATCTCATGATCGGCCAGTGTCTTCGATTCTGGTGGGAATATGACATGCTTTTGAAAATGATAAGAGAAAAGACTTATGGAAAACTGATCTCGCTCACCATGGAAAGAATCGGCAACTATCCTGACTGGACCGCTGACAACTGGATGCTCGATGCCAAAAGGGGCGGCGGCGCAATTCTTGACCTGCACCTTCACGACGTTGACTGGGCCCTCTACGCTCTCGGCGCGCCCTCACGAATCTTTGCCTCTGCCAGGGTCGGCAGAACAGGAGGCTATGATGATGTGACGGCGATCTGGGAATACGCCGGCGGTCCTCTTGTAACCATCCGCGGAAGCTGGTTGCACACGTCTTTCATGATGAATTTCCGCGCGATTTTCGACGACGCTGTTGTGGAATACGGATTTCCGCCTGACCCAGCCCTGCGCGTAACCAGGCGTAACGGACAGACTGAAAAAATGACTCCTCCCGGGGGGTCTGCATATTTTGACGAAGTCAAGTACTTCGTTGAATGCGTAATGGGTCTTCATGGCAACGTCATCTGTCCTCCTGAAAGTACTAGAGAAAGCGTCAACATTGTCATGATGGAAACAAAATCTGCACGATCGGGCAGGATTGTACGAATCGCACAATAAGAACTCGCCTCCGCCACAAGAGCACAAGAACATGATCAGGGTCCATAGACTTGTGGAGAATCCAATCATCACTCCAGGCATGGTTCCTCCCTCGCGCCCAGACTTCGAGGTTGTCTGCGCATTCAATGCGGCGGTTGCCGAATACAACGCCGAAACCCTGCTATTGCTCCGCGTGGCGGAACGCGCCACGTCCGACAGGAAAACGGCAAGAGTGCCTGTGCTTGATACGTCCAGCGGCAGGACGCGAATAAAAATCATCGAGTTCAACCGCGCCGACCGAAGGATTGATTTCAGAGATCCGCGATGCATCCGAGCGCCAAGCGGATTCTACCTCACGACTATTTCACACCTCAGGCTTGCAAGAAGCACGGACGGTATTCATTTCACCGTAGAACCGAGGCCTGCTCTCTTCCCCGAATCAGAATCCGAGATGTTTGGCATCGAAGACCCCAGAATCACGAAACTGGGCGCTTCGTATTACATCGCGTACAAGGGTGTCTCGCCCCGAGGCATCACCACATCGCTTGCCGTAACAACCGATTTCATCTCCTACAGACGCCTGGGTATCATTTTCTGTCCTGAGAATCTCGATGTTTGCATTTTCCCTGAAAAGATAAAAGGCAGGTACGCCGCACTGCACAGACCGGTGCCGAAAATGATGGGCGAGCCAAATATGTGGCTGGCATGGTCACCAGACCTGCTCTCTTGGGGGGATCATATATTCGTCATGAGCGTCAGACCCGGCAAGTGGGATTCGGCTCGAATCGGAGCCGGAGCAGTGCCGATCAAAACCCAGGACGGCTGGCTTGAAATCTATCACGGCGCCAGCGAAAACGACGTATATTCACTCGGCGCTGTGCTTCTCGACCTTGAAAAGCCATATCTGATCCTGGGCCGGAGTAACGCACCGATTCTGAAACCGACCGCCAGATACGAGCGAAGGGGCTTTATGCCCAACGTGGTCTTCACCTGTGGAGCGGTAAGACATGGTGAATGCTTGCGAATCTATTACGGCTGCTGCGACGAGGGTATGGCCGCGGCTGATGTCAGCATCAAGGATGTACTAAAATCGCTAGGCAAACATAAAACGCGCTCGCGTCATCGGTAACCCAGTTCCGCTGAGAGATCGAAATACCGCTTCACGCCTTCCGGAGAGCAGTTGAACGGAATATGGTTCCCGATGCACATCATGTACCCGCCGCTCATCCGGCCTGTCTCCACCATGGACTCCACCATCCGTCGTATCTCATTGGGATCATTCCGCATAAGGACCCTGTTGTCGCCCTCACCCGCAATGAAACAGTTTTCATACTTGCGGGCAATAGCCTTGTAGTCCGTGAACGGTTCGCTGATTATCCCACGGGCTCCGCACCCCATTATGTCATCCACGAAAACGTCAACGCATCCATCCACCATAAAGATGATTTCTTTGCCCGCCTTCTTGAGAATATCCCAAAACTCCTCGTATCTTGGAAAAATATGCTTGCGCATCCAGTCTGGACTGCAGACAGGCCCGTTTGCCAGAACTATGTCATCATGGCAGATCACAAAATTCACCGGCAGCCTTGCAAAGGCACGAAAAACGCGGCGGTTTATCTCCGCAAACTCTTCCATGATTCGTTCAAACTCCGGCTCAAGACAAATAGTCAGAAAGTTCTGATATCCGAATACCAAGAGTGGCCACATGAACATGGTATTGTAAAATCCCACCATGGCAGCACTGCCTTCGGGAGCCTTGTCACCCCATTCAGACGGATATCGTTCTCTGTACCTCTTGTAAATCACCTCCTCACTGCTGTAGTTTCCGTCTTCGACAACCTTCCATCCTGTGAAATCAGCCTGTTCCAAAGGGCTGAACTTCAGCATGGATTCAAAATCAGGAAATCGGCGGGCCGCCTCTT
>CALETX010000240.1 GCA_937920455.1 uncultured bacterium | reverse complement strand
GGTGAGCGTCCCTGTCCTGCCAAGTACCGAAAGATCGCTCTCACGTTCGATTCCTTGATCAAGATACGGCCATTTGCCATTCACTCGGCGATACGGGATCCCCTCCGATACCATCTGGTGGTCATCGCTAACCGCTGCTTTCGGTCGGAATCCCATTTCCAGTTTCTCCCCTCCAATTTCGCATGTAAGTTCAACCAGATCGGCACTCTTGTCATTCCTGCGTGCCATTTTGACATCGGCCAGATACTTCTGAAAGGCAGCCAGATCTTTGAATTCAGTAGTGTCTCCTACGGCCACAACAAAGCCTCCGCACGCGGAATCAAATCCCTCTGCATCTTTCGAGATGTCAAAGTCTGTATCTCCGCGGTAAAAATAGTTTTCGATGAGAAGCGTCTCCCGCATACACTCGCCGCTTTGCGCAGTTAGCGGCTCTCCGCCTTCCTTCAGCACAACCTCTGCGTCCCGTCCCAGGTCGGTGGTTTCAAGCGGAATGATTCCAATAAATGCCACGCCGTCCTGAATCGCGATTCTCGATCCTGCCTTGCAGGAGAACGGCAGGGACGAAATCTCCTTACCGTCAACGGTGAGGATCCAGGCCGGGTCATCGCGCAGAAGGAAAATGCAGGCGGCGGTTTGAAGGCTCTTGATTTGGGCGTTCGCAGGATCAAACTGGCTGCCACTCAGGCCGGCGTTGGGGCTTGACGCAATAAGCAACACGTTCTTGTGGTGCAACACAGCCATGGATCCACCCATGTTTCCGAGCGTTCCGCCCTTCATCGTGTCTATGAAATTCACACGGTTGTACCCGAATCTAACCAAAAGCTGGCCTAGATCCTCCGCAGAAGCCGGCGGTGTGGGCCGGCGGTTCCACAACGCCTGCAGGTTAATGGTGGGAGATGCGGCGTAATCATAACTTGCCAGGCCGTAATGCTTACCCATATATGTGCGTTTGAACTTTGGTTCTTTCAAATGCGCGCCCCACTGCTTGAATGTTGCGGTAACTTCGAACGGCAAGGGTTTGTCCTCAAAAGCACCGGACACCCAATCCGGCGCCCAAGGACTCTTGATGGCCTGCATTGCAACGCGACGCGGTGGAAGGTCATGTCCGATTATCGGCGGCTTGTTCACCGCCTTGCGGCGAACCTCCTCAGAGCGCGATTCCACCTTGTCAATATCCGTCAGGGCGCCTCTGCGGCACATCAAATGCGCAACGTGCTGAACTCCGTCCTGAACCTGTGTGGCGTAAAATGGCGTTGTGCGCATGGCGGTTGCAACGTAGCGTTTGAGCATCGGATGATAGCACGTGGCAAGCTCCTCCATGGACTTCCATAGAAGGCTCCTCCCCATGAGGCGGTCAAACTCACGCGGTCCATAGTCGGCAAAAGTCTTTTGATCGGTCAAAGTTATCGCCAAGTAGTAATGGTCAATGCCCTCCTGAAGCGTTCCGTCAAACCATGCCCATAATCTCAACGGAAACATTTCGAGGCCGTACCGGCCATCTGCAATCGCTTTCTCACAGCCAATAAAATGTCCACCAAGCAGCGCGCCCACGGCGGCAGTGTGATTGAAGTTCATGGTGCTCATAAATCGGCAGTAACTTTCACGATAGAACGACTTGTTTCCCCGCCAGTCGCCTGTTTTGTCAACATAATCGCTGCCCATGGGACGCCATGGGGTATAAATCTGATGGTATTGATTGTGGACCATGTCCCATGTGTCTCTGTGAGGCATCAGCCAGGCCGTCCAATAGAGACGCAGATGGTCCAAGACTGGCGGGGGGAACGCGCCGGCAAAATCAAACACAAGCGTAAGCTGATCCGCCGCCTGAAAACCGTGCCAGGCTCTGGGAGGCATTCTGAGGATTTCGTCAATCCATTTGATATACTCGCGACGATCCTCCGGGAAAGCGTTTGCATGGCCGCCCAGCTTGTAGAGTTCCTGAACTCTCTGCCACTGCCAGTCAGCCATCCATCCGGGCCTACGAAAAGCATATTTTTCCCTGAGAGCTAAGAAAACCGCATCGTCGGGCAGTACAGCGGTAGGTTTCCACTCGCCTTTCTGGGAAAACGCATCGGTCGCAGGCGGCAGTGTTGCCTGGTCGGTCTTTCCTCTGGCCGATTCCAGAGTCACGACCAGTTGCGGCCGGCCGATGAGTATCCCGCGGCCACCTGTCATGGCAGCCCACTCATAGCCCGGAGTTTCGAAGTGCATGTCGTAATACTCGACTTTTTTCACCACGAAGCCGCACTCCTCAATCCGGCGGAGCCGTTCACCGAGAGTCTTGCCGTAAGCAGCGTCAAGGATTGCCGGCGTGACATCAAGAGGCTCGCTTTTTTCCTTAGAGACTTCGGCAGGACCAAAGCTTTGTGGAAATCTGTCGTTGTTTTCGTCCTGCGCTCCGTATTTTGTCCAGCTTATACGGCCTTTCACAGCGTCGTTGAAGGTCGGTCCACTTGCAGGATCAGCCTTCCATGGCCGCCTCAATAACCACGCGACGGCGTGCCAGCGGGGTTCGAGCTTGTCCCACATATCTCCGATAAATGACGATGGCTCCTCATATCCGTGGGCAAGACGTTCAGTTTCTCTGAAGGGAAGAACAAGCTCTGCTTTCACCACCCTTTTCCCTTTGTTGACAGCCTCGGCGATTTTCTCAGCAGAACCCGGGAAGCGTAACAGAAGAGAACGGTGCACAGCGTCAAAGGCTGTTGCGCCAGGCGTTGGGTCCGGCGATTTTGGCTGGTACCGAGGATCTATGACATCCATCCATTGGGAATAGCCGCGATGCCACTCAAGTTCCCTTGCCCATATTGCAGCCGTGCCTTTCAAGATGTCTCCACGGTCCATCTTGATTGTCGCTCCATCTTCAGCAAGCACTACCGGACGGTCCCAAAACGGACGTAACCCACAGATGCCGGCGGTTTCAGCCCGATCGAATACGAGCCGTTCGTCCTGTGCTGTTGCGTACCGGCAAAGGAATGCTGTCGCTAGAACGATGAAGAATGACACAGCAGGTTTTCTCATTTTCATCCGGTCCTTTCTCCTTTGAGGTGCGACTCTAAGAGCACACACTCTATGCGTCCATCGCCGTACATGCAATCATAAAGTAACTTACTTGTAATTTTTCGGTCATTTCTAATTGACAAGTCTTATCGTTTAAGGCATCCATATTGTCTATGAGCCTGGGATACAAATCTTCACAAGTGGCGTTTCTCCTCCGCAAGGAAATAGAGGACGGCATTTTCTCTCCTCGCAGTCGTCTGCCGTCTGAAAAGGAATTGTGCAGAAGATTCAAAGTCAGCCGGCCTACAATACGGCGCAGTATAGCCGACCTTGCCGACCAGGGTCTGCTGTCCGTTCGCAGAGGCGTAGGCGCTTTTGTGAATGGACTTCCCAACCCCTCAGCGTCCGCAAGGTCTCGAACCATTTCGGTGATGTATCCTTTCGATGCCAGGAGTCTTTCTGAGGTGCAGGCGATCGTCCGCGCCACAGGACATCTCCTTTGTGCTTACTCGCAAATGGACTGGTACTGGGACTCTGAAAAAGAGAGGCGTTTTCTGGAGGCGGTCCGAGAGGAACGCCGGAAGGGGCTTGTGGCGTTTTGCTCGCCAATACAACCGACAAATGATGAAATTCTCGAAGAAATATCAGCGCAAGGGACACGCGTTGTTCATATCGAACCCTACTCAGATGACACGCCAGCACAAAGCTACATCATGGCAGATTATCGCTACGCGGGATATTCGGCCGTATGTCGTTTTCTGATGGCCGGGTATCGCAAAATTCATATGGTTTCAATGGGCGGCGCCCCCTATGAAAGACTTCTCAAACAAGGCGCACTGAATGCACTTGCTGACATCGCGCCCACAATGACCATAGAGGAGAATTTCATGCTGCCGGTGCTTGTCCACGATCAGCCTCAAGGCTGGAATTTCATGCGCGACTTCCTGCGCAGCGTCTCCGAACCGACAGGCATCCTGTGTTGTAGCACCAACGCAGCCGAAATAATTCTAAATCTTGCCGGTGAGATCCACCTTCCTGTTCCCAACCGGCTCGGCATTATCGGCGTATGGCACGACGATCAAACTCGCCCCTCATCTGTGGATCACTTTCTGGTCAGCCACCTGGACATGGCAAGACTGGCAATAGAAGCCATAACCGCTGAGGCCTGGCGCGGAGTCCGAAAGCTCATCAGACCCAACTTCGTTTCCCTCGGAACCTCTCGAAGAAGGGA
>CALETX010000239.1 GCA_937920455.1 uncultured bacterium | reverse complement strand
CGAACAAGAACTGTCTTGGAAATGTTGTCTGGATACGTCAACAGAAAATCGCTCATCCCCAGTATCGGGGTGAGAGTATTATTAAAATCATGCGCTATTCCCCGAACGATCTGCTCAAGCACATGCAGACGTTCCTGTTGGATGATCTGCGTCTGCGCCCGCTTTAGTTTCTCCAGAGCGCTGGAGAGAAGAACATTGCTTTCTCTAAGCGCATCAGCCACACGTTTATGTTCCTGTATTTCCTTCTCCATAGCCATATAAGCCGTGCTCAGCTTCCGAGTCATTTCAGCGAACGAACGGGCAAGCTGACCGACTTCGTCGTTCCGGCCAAACGACTCGATCTTTGTGTCAAGATGGCCGTCCGCAACCGCTTGGGCCCAGCTGTTAACCTGCATTATGCGTTTTACCAGATCGTTACTTATAGAAAGCGTCGCACCAGCCATCATCAACCCCATAACGCCTATGAAAATGGCGAACACAAAATCAGCCCGCTCTTGCATCTGGCAACTTTCATCGCCCAGGATCCGACCCATTTCAAAAACATTGCCAACAATGGAGGCTGATTCGGAAACAAGCTCGTTACCGACAACTGCAGAAAGACGACCAGCGCCTTCTGTTTCTTCCAGACTCTCCTTCATCCTATCCAGGAGGCCCAAGATCCGATCCTTGACAATCCTTGCAGCAAGAGAAGTCTCTGCATCCATGCTATCCAATGCAGTCCGAAGAGACGAACACCTGGCTTCCCACAAGCCACGTGCCTCGGCGTCGCCCCTCGCTGATAAGAACACCGTGCTTGCGTGAAAATCGGCAGCTACTCTGGCCACTTCCACTGTCTTGCGAAAACTGCCTTCAGCACTGCCGATATGGCGCGCTCTGATAAAAAGACTCAGACTTACCATTATGGCAAGCGCTATCGGGAAAACGGCGCTCACCTGAAGGCTGGTCTTTATGTTCATCGTTTAGACCTCCCTTGTGGAGGCAGTTTCTGCCCCACTTCGTTCGCTCTCGATGAAGCACCCCCACGGATCAATATGCTCTCCCTTCACTATCGCTTCTATCAGTTTCGAACTGTCCATTACAATCACACTGCCGCCAACATGCTTCAGAAGGGGATGGGCAGGGTTGAGCATTTCCAGAAACAGCACGGCATTGGGGTTCAAAACCCTCGCCCTTCTCGCAATGTGCAGCGTCTTCATGTCCGGATCCGAAAAGCGCAGGTTTGCAAAAACAAAGATGAAGGCCGCTTCGGCCGCATTCGCTTTGCGCATCGCTGAAGGGCTGACAGGCACACCGAATACAAAAAAATGCATTGGAGAGGGATTAACATAGACAAGGTCCGAGACCACCACCGGCCTGCTGGCAAAAGAAGGTATTGAAGGCAAAGTGTTCAAAATTTCGTCAGCAACGGAAGTATATTCACAGATAACTATGTGCCCTTTAGCCTTGACCTGAATCGTGCCGCGTTCTCGTCTCTCCACATATCCATGAACAGCCTCTACCACAACCGCTATGAAGCTCGTATAGATAAAGAATCCCGCCAGTATGGTGACCATACCGACTATTCGCCCACCTGTTGTGCGCTGCACAATATCGCCATACCCAACCGTGGAGGAAGTAACGACCCACCACCATATAGCGTCAAAGGGATGCCTCAAGTCTGGATCAGGAAGCGATGCGTTTTGTTCAAAGCGCCAGAACAATAAACTGTTGACAGCGAGACTCCCGACAAACACACAGAGCAGAATAAGAATCCGTTTCTTCATATCACTATCTTTTTATACAGGCTGAGGCATGGAGCTGTCAAAAAAAATGCCGACGGCTTTGTGAGAGGCCATGGCAAAGTCTGGGCTCTAGAGCACGCTATCCCCATGCCTTCGGCTCCAGTGTGCACTCCCAGAGCGAGCTCTCATCGGACCAAGCCGTCAGCGGACACCGCACCACTATCTATAGTCTAACCAAATGTCCTCACCATGCTCGTCGCACCATCATTCGCGTCAAAGCTTCAAAAGCCCCACCAAAGCAGTGACAATCTTGTTGTAATAGACGATCATCAGCGCACCAAGGGCCAGCATCAGAACATACTCCAGTGCAATGACCCGTGACCGCCTCGCATGACGCGCCTCAAGGCGACGCGCATACTGCTCCCTTTCTTCTACCAATCTCGTCAGCACTGACATGTCTATCACCCCCTCCGCCTTCTCACACATTCCGTCTATCAGTAAAGTAGCAGATGCCATGCCAACTTTATAAAACGCTTGAAAACACCCAAATTTTCGTGACTTAGCCAAAAGCCTCTCTCATTACTGCAAAAGAGAACGACGTGTGGGAATGATTTAAAGGGATATATATGTTAGCGCTGTGGAAAAAAATCTCCTAGTGTCTGAGGAGGCATACTGCTGGATGCCTTCTTAATCTCCCTTTGAACATTTCCCAGTATCACCGAAACCTGATCAAGAAACACTTCGCAACTCATTACCTGCCCTCCTGCGGCCACAATATTTCTGGCTTCCGCTTTGTCGGAACTGATCACCAACGTCTGGAATGGCTTCTCGTATTTGGAAATCATGCGCTCAATCACTCCGTCAGCTGTAAGGTTCTCAGAGGCAAAAATGACTTCCACCACAGAAGATCCTCCAGCAAATTGAGTCTCATCTCCCCTACCGTCAAAAACCACCACAATTCGTTCCGCGAGCACGCCCTTCATCTGTTCTGCAAGTCGGACCACACCCTCCCGCCGTGCACTGAAGTCTGCGGAAGGTGATCCAAAGACATGATTTCTGTCCGAGTGAATGAGGTTATTCCCATCAATGGCCATGAGATCAAACACTTGCGCCTCCGTATAACTCATTGAGATGTCGTCACTGTTGCCATTGATCGAGCTGGCAGCATGATTCTAAGTTCGCCCCCAATCGCCTCACATTGACATTCATGCTCGGCAAGTCCCGCTTTCGCATCCGTAACGTATAGCCTGACAACACGCGATCCTGGTGTGAGGCCGGCGATAACAGCTTCCCTTGCTGATCCCAAATTAAGCAGGTGTATGACACACTCTTTCCTATCCTGTGTCCCGCCCCAAAAAGCCGTCGGCAGGACATCGGATCTGGAAGACTCACACTGAATTATCCAGGATCCTGCCGGCGTCAAATTCGCATAGTGTCTCAACAGGTGAAATCTCCAGTAAGGCGTGATAGCATTAGTGTTGCCATCCGCCTTCACAAGAGCGCCCAGTGGATAATCGCCAGTTAGTTCCCACTCAAGGATCGAGCATGGAGCGGCATTAAGGATGATTTGCTGATACAACCGCATTTGCCTCAAAGCATATGAAAAGGACTCAAAAATCCATGGTGTCTTCCATGCGTGTGGGTCCAAACCTCCCTCAGCAACCACCAATCTTGTCCCGCAGTCCGTTGCTATTCGTCGCCACATTTCGTAATCCGCTGCATCCGCTCCGCCCCACGAGTGAAAGGAGATCGCACCGACATGTCTCATTGCGTCGCGATCCAGGATCGTCGGCTCAAGATAACCGGCCGGATTTCTCGGCGTTGCGGTGTCGCCAAGGATGAGTTTTGTCTTTAGTCCTGAGTCTTTAAGCTTTTGGCCAAGTCTTTTTATCAACTCTCTGTGTTCCAAGCCATCCATGAGCACGTAAATCCCTTCTCTGCTCTCATTGAAGGAGAAAAACTCAGCCTCTGATCCATATTTTTTCTTCGCATACTGAAGGTAGGAGACTATGCACTCATCAACCTCCTCCTCCATATCTCTCCGAATCTTTACGGTCTTGCCGGTGAAGAATTCCGACGAATTGTTCTCGCATAGCCAACTTGGAAGGCGCCAGACGCTGACAATCCTGACAATCCCCCGGCCATCAATCATGCGCGCAAATTCGAGTTCACGTCTTAGATCGGAACCAGGAATATCTCTTGCCTCAAAAGCCGCCCAGTTGATGGAGCCAGGGTCAGCGTCGTCGTTCTCCGGCTCCCACTCGGCCAGACTCGCCTGCGTTCTTGCAAACACC
>CALETX010000238.1 GCA_937920455.1 uncultured bacterium | reverse complement strand
AGCGGGTTTTTGACATCGGGAAGCGGCGGCATGGCAAAGATGACTTTGGCGACGATGCTGTTATTGTCTTTACAACGTTCGACGAAGCAAGGCGATCTTGGTTCTGCCACTGGCGGGACGAAGCCGCTGCGGCTGGAGGTCAATGTCAGCCTGCGCTTGAGTTGAACATTGTAGACGGGTGCGTGTTCCGGTGCGCATATTGCGGGTTCGGCCGTTACATCATTTTTTATTTGGACGTCGAAAGGCTGATCGCCGGATTGCAGCAGGCATTTGTACAGCACCCGGAGCAGCGGTTGTACAAGTTTAGCAACATGACAGATCTGCCGCCTTTCGAACCGGAGCTTGAGATCGTGCGGCCCATGGTCGAACGATTTGCTCGTGAGCCGGATAGATATTTGATGCTGTTCACCAAGAGCGATAACGTCGACTTCCTTGTGGATATCGAACATTGCGGCCATACCATTATCAGCTGGTCGCTGACGTGCGACAGGGTGAGCCGACTGGTTGACAAACGTGCCGCAACAATGCAGCAGAGGATTTCTGCCATGAAGAAAATGCAACATGCTGGTTACATCGTACGTGCGCGTGTCAGCCCGATCATTCCCTTGGCCAACTGGCGGGAGGAATACACGGACTTATTTGAAAAATTGTTCGCCAGCGTCAGACCCGACCTGGTCACTCTTGAGTTGCTTGGGTGGATGAGTGTTGATGATGTGCTGGCGATTTTCTCGCCATCAATGCTAGACACGGAGGCGTTGCGGTCGGCTCAGGCTGCTCGCGACAAATTGGCCGATGTTCACTGGGGGCCGTTCACTCAACAGACCCATGAGGAGATCTACTCGTTCTGCATTGAAGCTGTACGGCGGCTCTCCCCGCAAACGCCAGTATCCGTGTGTCACGGCACGGCTGCAACATGGAAGGCGCTTGGCGACAGGATGCGGATGACTCCTGAGCACTATATCTGTAACTGCGGACCGCTATCAGCGCCTGGCGGTTCTCTTTACGGAAAATGGAGTTCATCGAATACCTAACCACACTATCGCCCTAGCACTGAAACCGGCACGGCCAAAATCCTTGATCGGCGGGAGCGCGCCGACTAATGTGCGTCCTTCGCCATTGATTGAGGAGGCGCCATTATGATCAATACGAAGAATCTTGGTGGAACGTGGCAGGTAAGGTGGAGCGACGGGCAGCGGGGCAGGACCTCATACGCTGAGCGATGGGAAACCGACCCCATGCGCTACATTCCTGCCCAGGTACCCGGCGAGATTCATCTCGATCTCCAGCGGGCTGGATGGATTGCCGACCCGTATATCGGCACGAACTGTCTTTCCGCGAGATGGGTGGAAGAATGTCAGTGGAGTTACAGGCGTTTCTTCAACGTTCCCTTACGAGCAATCAAGGCCAGGGCATGGCTGCACTTTGAAAGGCTTGATCTTTGTGCCACAGTGATACTCAACGGCCAGGAGGTTGGCCGGCATAACAATTCTTTCTATCCGTGCCGGATTGACGTCACAGGAAAACTGAAGCCGGGCCGGAATCTTCTGACAGTTCATGTGGAGGGAGGCCTTTACAGTGTTTCAGATAAGCCATGTGAGGGCTGGTTGGGCGGTGATGCTTTGCTTCATAAACGACATTGGCTGCGCAAGCCGCAATGTCAGTTTGGTTGGGACTGGTCAACGCGGTTGATTAACGTGGGCATAACGGGCTCCGTAAGCCTCGAGTGGACCACAGATGCGGCCCGCGTTGATATGCTTGTGCCACTTGTCGAACTGTCGCGTGACCTGCGAAAAGGACACGTTCGAGCCAGACTGTTTGTAGAGGGCCTGTCTGACAGTCCTGAACAGGGTGTTATTGAGGCAGTTCTGAAGGAAGTACGCATCAAGGCCGAGAAGGTTGTGGAGATCAGGCCTGGCCTTCATCCGTATGAGCTTGTTCTTGATGTCCCAAATCCGGCTCTTTGGTGGCCTGCCGGCCACGGCAGCCAGCCGCTTTATACTTTGGATGTCGCACTATTCATTGGGGGGCGCAGGATTGGTTCGCGTTCGGCCCCTATAGGATTCAGGTATGTTCACGTTAATCAGGATGATCACCCTTCTGGCGGTCGCTATTTCAACATTGAGATAAACGGCAAAAAGATTTTCGCCAAGGGTGGCAATTTCGTTCCAGCGGACATGATTTTTGTGCGGTGCGACAGGCAAAAATACGACAAACTGACGGACCTGGCGCTCGAGGCGAATTTCAATATACTGCGCGTCTGGGGTGGCGGGCTATATGAGTCGGATGATTTCTACGAACTGTGTGATCAAAAGGGTATTCTTGTTTGGCAGGAGTTCATCTTCGCCTGTGCGAAGTATCCGGTCAGCGATCAATTATTTTACGATTCTGTAAAGGCGGAGGCAGTTTATAACATCAGACGTCTTGCGCGGCATCCCAGCCTGATCATCTGGTGCGGCAACAATGAATTGGAATGGGGCGCATGGTCATGGGGATACGACAAGGGAGTGGTTTATCCGGATCACGCGCTTTTCCACCTGACGCTTCCGAGGCTCCTGGCCGAGGAGGACCCCACGCGGTACTACCAGCCAAGTTCGCCATGGTCGCCGGACGGACGCCATCCAAACGCGGATGATGTTGGAGACCAGCATCCATGGACTGTCGGGATGCACAACACGGATTTCAGAGATTACCGTAAGATGACATGTCGGTTCCCGAACGAGGGAGGAACGCTTGGCCCGACGGCTCTACCGACAATGCTTGCCTGCCTGCCGGAAGGACAGCGTTATGTCCAGTCTTTTGCATGGCAGGTCCATGACAACTCGGTGGATTCATGGGCGGAACCCAGCCCGCCTGATAAGATGATCGAACAATGGCTTGGTCTGGATCCGAGGAAGATGACGATCGAGGAGTTCGTATTTTGGGGCGGTGTTGTTCAGGGCGAGGCGTTGCGAGAATATTGCGAAAACTTCCGCCGGCGGATGTTTGACACCGGCTCGGCGATTTTCTGGATGTACAACGATTGCTGGCCGGCCACAAGAAGCTGGACCATAGTTGACTACTATCTGCGTCGTACCCCTGCGTTCTATCCCGTGCGTCGTGCCATGCAGCCCTTGCATCTGGTTTTGGCCGACGAGGGGCAGACGGTCGGGATCTATGGGATCAACGAAACCAGCAATGAGTGGACAGGCACATTGCGCTTTGGTTTCATGAACCTTGCTGGCGGCTTTCCATCGGACCGGACATGTAACGCTGGCATACCTGCGAACGCCTCCGTGCGGCTTGCGGAACTGTCTCGTTCCGATTGGCCTGACACGCGGTCTTCGGCTGCGTTTGGCATGTTGCTTGATAGCGGAGGCAATGTGGTTACTCGCAACCGTCTGTTCTTGCCGCTTTTCAAGGAAATCAGGTGGCCGGAAGCGCGGTTGAACGTGAGGGCGAGCAACGGCAAGGCAGTGTTTTCCAGCAAGGCATTCGTGTGGAACGTCTGCATTGATGTGGATGGAAGTGAACGGTTGGACGACAATTTCTTTGACGTGTATCCTGGAATTCCACATGTAATCACTTGGAAGGGCCCGCGCCCTCCTCGAGTGCTGTTTACCGGCAACGCCCTTTCGAGTCTGAGGCGGCGGTGAAGTTTTCGATGTTATTGAATAACTGTCCTGCCTGAAGCTAGCGACGATGAAGTCTGCTCGGCTGACAAATCGCCGCGCAGCTTTCTCCTTGCGAGCTCCAGCGAGGCCCTTTGGTTTCTGAGGAAGGAAATCTGAGCGCTCAGCAAGGCCCGCGCCGCGTCTTCCGGAGTTGTTGCCGGATTATTGCGCAGGATTTCCCGCACGAGCAGAGTACGGGCGCCTTCTTCTGATTCGTGGATCATAATGCAATTTTTCAGAAGTTCAAAGATGATGTGGTCGGAGTATGGATCCATTGTGGATCGAAACTCCAGGAAGCCGTGTCGGCCGGATGTATCCATGGCAACGCCGAAGTTATTGGCGATGGCGAGCAAGCGTTTCATGACATGCCTGATGTGGCCGGAGAACCTGGAAACGTTTTCAGTGGCGCCTGCATGGGGTAGCGGCTGCGGGGGAGGACCCACGAGCAGCTTGCGTCCGATTGTTCGCCATGAGCCGCCAATAGCGGAGGCTATGCGTTCCGGCAGCGCGTCCATGAACGCCTGAGAAGCATCGCAGAGGATAAGCATTTCAAGCTGGCACAATCCTTTCACAGCCGTGCCTATCGTGCCGAGGGAACCGGCGAGAAAAACGCACCAGCGGGACTTGGTACCGGTGGAAAAAATGTCTTTCCATTCCTCGACCGAGAAAAGGCTTTTTAAAGACAATGCGAGCGCATGCTTCTCGTATTTTGACAGGATAGGAACGCCGGCCGAAGCATCGCGTTTCTCCACCAGTTCGTCCTCAGAAAAAGCCGCTCCATCTTCCATTATTGCCGCCACCTCGTCCGGACGCAGGTGGCCATCCCCTGCCGTTGCCGTGGCTTCGCTTGCGTCTGTGAACAAGGGAAGCGTTGTTTCGCGCCTCGCTTTTGCGTATCTTTCGCGCAGGAAATGCAGCCGTGCTTCCCTGAGCCCGGCGGACAGGCGATATCGCAGGTGGGCCAGAAAACTACCGGTCCTGTCCCACTCAGCGCAGGCGGCCGCCAGCAGTGCGTCGCCTTCGCCGATCAGGTGCTCGATGAGTTGGGTCTTGAAGGTGTCAGAGGAGATATCCTCGCGCAGGTCGTTTTGAATAACATGCGCTACCATGGGGCGCAGGCGTACGATGAGCTCTTCTTGCGCTTCGGTGTCGCCCCTTGCTGCTTGTGTGACAAGGGCAAGGGCTTCATCTTCAAGGATGGGTTTTGCAGCGTTGATACGGGCGAGATATGAAGAAATGACTGTGCTTGCAAGTCGGTTAGACCCCCACCTGGGGCTTTGTGGCAGCGGAATTTGGAAGCGCTTGCAGGACCTTAGCAGGGCTGGATTACCGCCTTTGATGACCGGCTGGCGGAGGGCGGCGGGGGTGTTGCAGAGTTCATTCCCATAAACCCGCGCGCGGGCAGCGAGGGCGGTGAGGCATGTCTCTCTGGTGGCATATCGTGGGCGTGGCTGAGGGGCAGATGCCACATGTTTTCGCAGGGCGGGATCTCGGGAGACTGCCCTGCTCACGGTGGAGACGTGGAGTCCGGCACGGAATGCGATGTTCCGCAGTGTACAGGGTATGCCCTCGATATCGAGCTCGTAAAGCGCATGTTGAATCTTTTCAAGGCTTGTTTCCGGCAGGGCGTCGTCGAG
>CALETX010000237.1 GCA_937920455.1 uncultured bacterium | reverse complement strand
TTTTACGGAGGAGAAAATGCATATTATTGTGTGCATAAAACAGGTTCCCGAAACGACGGATGTAAAAATTGACCCGGTGACGAATACGCTAATGCGCGAGGGGGTACAGTCAATTGTCAATCCCTTTGACATGTATGCGATCGAAGAGGCTCTGCGCATCAAGGAAAGACTCGGTGGGAAGGTTACGGCGCTCACGATGGGTCCGCCGCAGGCGGAAAACGCACTGCGTGAGGCAATTTCTATGGGTGTTGACTCGGGAATACTTCTGACTGACAGGGCATTTGCAGGCAGCGACACATGGGCGACCAGCTATACGCTTGCGATGGCGATCCGTAAAATAGGAGATTATGGGCTTATCATATGCGGAAAGCAGGCGTCCGACGGCGACACCGCACAGGTCGGCCCGGGCATTGCGGTGCAGCTTGATCTGCCTCAGATCACCTATGCGCGAAAGATCGAGGAGATAGACGAGAAGCATATTGTTGCGGAACGGCTTCTGGAGGGTGGGTACGAAGTTATAGAATCGCCGCTTCCATGCCTGCTGACGGTCGTAAAGGAAATAAACCAGCCGCGATTGCCCTCGTTGAAAGGCAAGATGGCAGCTAAAAAGGCAACCATAACACGCTGGGGTGCCGCTGACATCGGCGCTGACCAGGCCAACATCGGGCTGGAGGGATCGCCCACTAAGGTTGTGAAGATTTTCACTCCCCAGCCGCGAGGGGGAGGAGAGATAATCGAAGGCACGCCGGATGAAGCGGTGGCCAGGCTGGTTGAAAAACTGCGGGATGCGGTAGTGGGCGCCGCTTCTTGAAAGAAGGGAAGGACTGGAGTATGGCGGCAGAACCTATCAAAGTGATCGTCGAGAAATGTGTCGGATGCAGGCTTTGTATCAAGGCATGTCCGTTTGGCGCGATAACAGTTGTTGAAAAGAAAGCTGTCATTGACCTTGTCAAGTGCACTTTGTGCGGCGCGTGCGTAAAGGCGTGTCGGTTTGACGCTATAGAGCTCAAGAAGGGGACTGAGACAACAATGGATCTCAGCGCATACAGGGACGTGTGGGTGTGGGCCGAGCAGGACGGAGGCAAGGTGCAGTCGGTGACTTACGAGCTGCTTGGCGAGGTCCGCAAGCTTGCTGACGCGCTTGGCATGAGGCTGGCTGCTGTTTTGCTCGGGCATAACGTCAGGAGTTGCGCAGCAGAGTTGATGGAGCGTGGGGCCGACCTCGTATATTTGGCCGATCGGCCGGAACTGGAGTATTTCCAGGACGAGCCATACGCAGCGGTGCTTACGGATCTGGTAAAGCGGCACAGGCCATGGATTTTCCTTTCCGGAGCCACGACGGTCGGGCGCAGTCTGATTGCGCGGGTTGCTGTGGCGGTTAAGACCGGTTTGACGGCGGACTGCACCGGTCTGGCGATAGATTCCGCGACAAAGAACCTGCTCCAGACACGCCCGGCGTTTGGCGGCAACATCATGGCTACCATCATTACGCCAAACCACAGGCCGCAGATGGCAACCGTGCGCCACAAAGTAATGAAGGAAGCGCAGCGTATCCCGGGCAGATCTGGCGAGGTGATTGTCCAGGAAGTGGCAGAAACGCTGTTGCGAACGCGCGCAAAGCGAATAAGATATGTAGCCGACACCGGCACTAAGGTCAACCTTGCGGAGGCGGACATCATAGTTTCTGGCGGCCGTGGTCTTGGGAAACCGGAGAACTTTCGGCTTATTGAGGAACTGGCGGCAGTCCTTGGCGGCGCTGTGGGAGCGTCGCGGGCTGCGGTTGACGCCAACTGGATAGCTTATTCGCATCAGGTAGGACAGACAGGGAAGACGGTTTGTCCAAAGATATACTTTGCCATAGGGATCAGCGGACAGATTCAGCATCTTGCAGGGATGTCGTCGTCTGACATCATAGTGGCCATAAACAAGGATCGCGATGCTCCCATCTTCAAGGTTGCGACTTACGGCGTGGTAGGTGATCTTTTCGAGATCGTGCCGAAACTGACGGATGCTTTTCGAAAGGCGCTTGGGAAATAAGAGCCTCTCTTTGTCCTGCATCCGGAATTGGCCTGTAAGCGAACGGGTTTGGGAGTAAAGAATGCCTGGCGGAGCTTGAGCCGGAGGATCATGACACCAAGGGCACGAGTGCAGGCGGCATTGGCCTTCCAAGCAGCTGACAAGGTTCCTCTGCAGATTTTCGGGGCGCCGGGTGGTCTATATAAGCACGGGAAGAAACTCCGAGATCTTACCGCGCATTGCGGGCACGGCTTCGGGTCTTTGAATGATTTACGCGTGCCTGACCCTCCGCCAACCACGGACTTCGATTTGCAGGGATCGTACCACGCAATAAGGACGGACGAATGACATGGGAATACCGCACCGTCGGCGTATGGGGCATCCACTCAGGCGTTCTCTTTACGATTGGTCCGCTCTGTCATCCTGCAGGCCGTCTCTCCCGCCCCGTTCTGGAAGGAGGGGAGATGTCCTCTGCACGCGCTGTGGCGGAAGAGCACAAGAAGCATTCCTGCCTGACAGGGTGGGGTGGAGAGTTGCTCGAGCGGTTCCGGGCATTGCGTCGTTATGAGGATGTGCTCATGGATCTGGCGTTGGATACTCCGGAAATCAACATGCGACGCGTCTCACCGCAGCAGGTGCGCGACTATGTCGTGCGCCTTGTCGAGCCATTTCGGTGCGATGAGGGGTGGATCCTGGCGCAATATTGAGATTGATCCCGGCTTTGCGTGGCAAAATGTGGAAGCCCTTTTTCAGGTTGTCATGAAACTCCGCGGGGCAAGTGTGACACAGTGGTGAGGACCGACGGTGGAACTCGAGTACAAGCGGGACTGGGAGCAAACCAAGGCGCGCTACGCTGCCTGGTGGAAGCGCGAGTACTTTGGGCGATGCGGCTTGTGGGTGGAGGCGCCACTGGATAATCCGCCTTCGTTGCCTGAACCGCCTTGTCACATCTCGATCCACCAGAAATGGCACGATCTGGAGCATATTGACAGATGGAATCAATATCGCATGGCCCGGACATTTTACGGCGGCGAGGCGGTGCCGCACTGGAATCCTGGATATTCTGGCAACAACAGCCTCGCAGTCCTGCTTGGCGCGAAGATCGAACTGAACGAGGAAACCGGCTGGATTACGGGAGAA
The DNA here is from genome assembly GCA_937920455.1 of uncultured bacterium. Lineage (GTDB taxonomy): Bacteria > Verrucomicrobiota > Kiritimatiellia > UBA8416 > CALETX01 > CALETX01. The sequence goes on along the minus strand of CALETX010000237.1, from coordinate 144 downwards.
CGGGTTCTTGGAGGCAATCTCGATTTCCGTCGCCTTCGAGTGAATCTTGAGCATCCGGAATGGCTGTGGACAGAGGAAATGCTGCGCTTCGCCTGCCGTCGCTCAGCCGGCAAGTGCCTCGTTTCTACGGGAGCATTTGGCGGG
>CALETX010000236.1 GCA_937920455.1 uncultured bacterium | reverse complement strand
CCTAAATGTGTAAAGAAAGACTGCCATGATTGTGACTGCAACTACAAACATGCCGGCTAGTATCACATACTCTGCCACCGCCTGTCCGCTTTTTCTGGATGCTTTGGCAAGCATGTTCCGCTCACAAACTTATAAGAAACGCAGCCGCTGGTCCTCGTCAATGTAAAATCCTGTTTTAGTTGCGGTAATCGAAGACCGACCAGATGAGGCAGCAGAGTAGAGTTGAGCCGCCCGCCTCAGTTGGCTGTGGGTTTTGGGTTGATTGTAAAGAGGGGGAGGGGGCATCTTGCATCCGTTCAGGATTGCGGCCAGTAAGAGGCCACAGATGGCAATGGCACATAACCGCCCGATGAAGAGCACTTTCATTTCAAATACCGTAAAATCTGTTTGGTGCGGTGTCCAGTTTATTTTGCGCCAAACTCCTTGATAACTTCACACCAAACATAAAAGTTTCATGCGCAGACTCCACCCGCCGCTTTGACACGCCGCAGGCTCTGTCGAAGGGACCGGGTGCGCCTGGCGACTCTTATAGCGACTGCGTTTGATGCAACTCTTTCTCTTTGCTCTTTGCCTGACCCGAGTGCCCCCGGCAATAAGTAATTTTGAGCCATAGTTACGTTGTTCGAATAAGCCACTTCAGGAGGGTATCAATACACGGATGGCAGCAAGCGCTTCGCGATTTGTGGGCTGGAACTGTAGGGAATGACGTGAGCAGTTATGATGTAAACGCTGAGGCATACCCCTTCCCTATTCATCCTGGCATCGTTGCAACCGTTTGTATCCTCTTGACCCTGCTCCGGGCGATTGCTAAACGATAGTTCCCGGTATGTGCGATCGGCTACATGAGGAGTGTGGTGTGTGTGGCGTATATGGCGTAAAGAATGCGGCGCTTTGTCTTTACCGCAGTCTTTTTTCACTACAGCACCGTGGGCAGGAAGGCGCCGGCATGGTTGTAAGCGATGGGTCGAGGATCAGAACGTGCAAAGGCTCGGGGCTTGTTAGCGACGTCTTTTCCAGAGCTACATTAGACAATCTGACGGGTTATATGGGAATAGGTCATGTTCGCTACTCGACTACTGGGTCTCCTAGGCCGGAGAATGTCCAGCCCCTGGTGGTTGAATGCGTTGACGGAGTATGGGCTGTTGCTCACAACGGAAATCTTGTCAACGCGGCAAACCTGAGGCAGATGTATCAGGAATCAGGATCCATTTTCCAGACAAGCACGGACAGCGAGATTCTCTTGCATCTGCTTGCGGACCCCATGTATCGGCACAGGCCCGGCCGAGTATGCAGGGCACTTTCGGAATTGGAGGGGTCGTTTTCGTTTGTCCTAATGACCGTTGATTGCATAATGGCGGCCCGGGACAGGTTTGGCTTCCGACCCTTGTCGCTCGGAAGGCTTGGCACGGGATATGTGGTGGCCAGCGAAACCTGCGCGCTGGCGCAGGTTGGCGCAGTTTACGAGAGGGATATTGAGCCTGGTGAACTGCTGGTGATTGACTCATCGGGTCTTCACTCGCACGTCTTTGCGGAGCGGCAGGGGGCGAGTTTCTCGCACTGTGTTTTTGAACTGGTTTACTTTGCCAGACCCGACAGCCAAGTCTTTGGCGAGTGCGTGCACAACGTCAGAGTGGAATATGGCAGAAGGTTGGCGCGAGAGCACCCGGCGGCTGCTGATATTGTGATTGGCGTGCCGGACAGCGGGAGCCTGGCGGCGTTGGGTTTTGCGCACGAGAGTGGGATTCCCTTGGATTATGGCTTCATTCGAAATCACTATATCGGAAGAACGTTCATAATGCCTGAGGAAAGCGGAAGGGCGGAGGGTGTGGATCTGAAAATCGCAGTTGTACCCCATGTTGTGCGAGGGAAAAGGGTTGTTGTTGTGGATGACTCGATTGTGCGAGGCACCACAGCACGCCGCAGGGTGGCGGCTTTACGGGAGGCGGGAGCAAAGGAAATCCACATGAGGGTTTCCTGTCCGCCAACAGTATTCCCCTGTTTCTTCGGAATAGATTTTCCGACGAAAGACGAGTTGATTGCAAGCCGCAAGAGCATTGAGGAAATACGGGATTTTCTGAAGGTGGATAGCCTCGGATATCTCAGTTGTGAAAACCTTCTTGCTCCGCTGAGGCGACGGGCCGATTATTGTGTCGCATGCTTCACGGGGAATTACTCCGTTGATATATCGGCGATGACTGGCAAGAAAGCTCTGGAGCTGTTTCCTAGGGAATCTGTGCTGATTGATTGAGGTGGCTGGTTGGGCCGGAGGCGGATAATGAGCAAACATATTTTTGTGACCGGTGGGGTGGTATCGTCCCTCGGGAAGGGTCTGACGTCGGCCGCCATAGCACTTTTGCTTGGAAGGCGGGGCTACAGGGTGCGCCTTCAGAAACTCGATCCGTACATAAACGTGGATCCTGGTACCATGTCTCCATACCAACACGGCGAGGTTTATGTCACGGAGGATGGAGCCGAAACCGACCTGGACCTTGGACATTACGAAAGATTCACGGGAGTCAAGTGCGACCGTAACAGCAACTATACGACGGGCCGTATTTACAGCTCGGTCATTTCTCGCGAGAGGGCTGGCGGGTATCTTGGGCAGACTGTCCAAGTGATACCGCACATCAC
>CALETX010000235.1 GCA_937920455.1 uncultured bacterium | reverse complement strand
GTGGCATGCCAAGGCATCTGCCGATGTGAATGGCAACACGCGCTACGATAATGCGGCGGACTTGTGGCAGGAACCGCTTCGACTGGACTTCACCGATTGGCGAGAGGTTGCGCTCGACCTCACGAGCATTCCGAAAGATCATTTCATCGCGGTGAAGGGTTTTGTCGTGGAAGAGCCTGCTAACAAGGAACCGAGGCTGGAGGGAAAGGTGTGGCTGGACGACATGATTCTGTTTCCGGCGTCCGAGCTGGCACAACCTGTGGCTTCAGCAACGGCGTCACTTGTCGGTTCCAGGACGAAAGTCATGGAGACCAACATCATGGTCGCGATTGCGGCTCTGAATTATCAGGACAGACCAGCTAAGGCCAAGTGCCGGTTTTCGCTAACTGACGCCAATGATAACTCTATGGCCGACCGTGAGGCTGATCTGATTGTTGGACCACATGATCGTACAGAGATGCTTGTTTCCATGACTCCAGAGACTTTTTATCCTTATGTTCCGCCGTTCCGTCTGAAGGGGGATGTTATTTGCGCGGAGCTTCCGGACCTTTCGGCGAGGCTGGAGCAGACAATAGCGTTCGCAAATGGCTACGTTCTTTTCGAATCATTCTCAGATGTACAAGGGTCGTGGGCTGTAAGGGGGGTGACGGATATACGTCAAGGTTTGTCTTCCTTCACGGAGTCCGAGGGGCCGAGATTTTGCGGCCTTCCTCAGAACGGAGTGCGCGTGACACGGGTTGACTTGAAAAGCGAGGAAGGGGACGAAGTTAGGCCTCCGGGCAGTCATGCGATGCGAGTGGAGCTGGCGGAATCAGGCGGTGTGTTCAATATGCGTGAGCCGGCGTTGCGCTATTTGCCGGGTGACGCGTTTCGTATAGGTTTCTGGATCAAGGGCGACGGCTCCGGAGCGCGCGTGAGAGCGATTTTTCACGACTACAGTGACATGGCCGACTTCTGGCCTGGCGGATGGAAACGCGTAAGCGAGGAGAAGGTTTTATGTTTGTTGGATTTCATTGGCTGGCGGTATATCGAAGCCGATTTGCCGGGAGGAGGGGTAGGCACTCATCTTCCGAAGGGGTCGACCCGGGACGTTGATTTCCCCCTCGAACTGGCGTGCCTGTACGTGGACGCTGGCGCGCAGCAAGGCCGGAACAGGCCTGATGACGCTTCTGCGCCGCAGAATGTGAGGGTCGAGTTCGGACCGATTTTTGTATGGACGCAGATGCGGTCAGCCGAAGCTTTCGCAGTTGCTGTGGGGTACGGCGACGAATTCAACACATATCGTTCTGAGGAAAAAGCTCATGTAGTGGTCCAAAACGGATGGCCCTGGCAGCCAAGGTCTTTCAATATCACATGGGCACTTCAGGACAGGGAAGGCGAACTTGTTGGTTCTGGAAAAGCTGTTGTCAGCGTTGAGCCGAGAGCCGTAAAGAACATGGATATAGACCTGTCTTCCCTTGCACCGAAAATCGTTGGAGCGGCAGGTCCTTTGAGACTTCAGGTTGTGGTCACGGATGCGGCCGACGGTACGGTGTCTGTTACGCGCGAGATCATGCTTTCAAAGCCGGACAGTATCGCGCCGTTTGCTGACTTCGAGGAGCGGAGGGGATACCTTGGGTTTGCGACTGCCGGCATGCCCCGCGTTCCCCACGGGGAGGAAACTGTTGCGCGGACCACGAACTCGCCGGCGCATAGCGGCGCGGGATCTATTTGGATACACTGGTCCAGGAAGGATGGCGATGCGAAGATTGTTTCTGTTGATCCGCCTCTGCCAGGAGTGCCGGTGGGCGTTTCCTTGTGGGTCCACGGCGATGGATCCGGCGGGCTTTTCTATCCGATTGCCGGCGACAGGGCAGGAGTGAATAAAGGTGGTGTGGGCGCCCAATGGGATATTTTCCCTCTCCATCTGTGGGATGATCCTGCGGTGATGTCAGTGAAGGTTGACTGGACGGGATGGAGACAGCTCAAGTTTCGTTTTCCACCGATCCCGCCCAGTTGGAAGATGGACCTTCCCGTGCTGAGTTTCTCGCCGAGTTATCCCTTGGGTCTGCATTTGGTGTTGGGGCCGGGCGATAACACTAATCTTGTGTCGGCAACTGTCGCTGTTGATGACGTGCAGGTTGAGACACATTTGCCTGTTTCCGAGCGTGTCGGGTTTCGACCTGACATCTCAGGAGATTACAATATCGTTGATCCGGGAGGAGAGATCGGCGTCTGGGTATGGAACAGTGACGCTGTGCATGAGCGGAAGGTGAGGTTGACAGCTGATCTTACTGACTGGACGGGTCAGAAGACAGGGGGGGAAGACGCCACGCTGGTCCTTATGCCAGGCGAAAGCCGCCGGTTAACGGTTGCTCGAAACATTCCTTCTGGTGCTTATCTGTGCAAATTCACTTTGCTGGAGGACGCTGCCATTCGCGCAACGGAGATCGCGGATGTTTTAGTGTGCGATATGGCAACATTATTGGGTGATGGATGGCGTCGGGAACTTGAGGACGCATGGAATCTTAGGTGCGCGATTGAGAGCCGCTTCGAGGTGGTTGACGAGGACTGGGATTGGATCGAGTATTACCCCGCCAACTTTCAGACAGAGACTGCGCGTGACAGGCTGAACCATGCGCGATCTCGTGGCGCGCAACCGTACCTCCTTCTCGGCTACAGTGCGTATTGGGCGGCCGGCGAGGGGCTGCAGAGCCTGCTGGCCGATTCTTTTTTGCGCAGGCCACGAGATGCGGGTCACGCTGTAGACATTTTCATGGTTCCGGAAAGGCTTCGGGACTGGGAGGATTATGTCGCGGCCATAATGCGCGAGTTGGGCACCGATGTGGCGGGGTGGGTGCTCTGGGATAATCCGGACGCTGCGACCGGTCCTCTGAGGATGAGCCCTGAGCGATTTGCGGAATTCCTGACAATAGCTGATCGTTGGCGTCGGATTTATTCAGCTGACAAACCCCTGCTCATTGGTGGAATGCAGAGAGAGACGGCTCCTGCTTTTCTTGAGGCGCTGGCCGCGACAAATGTGACGGACTGTTTCAGCGGAGTGCACATCCGTATGGACTTGGGCCGGCTTTCGCCGGAGGATGCGTTGCTAGACAGAACTGTACGCGAGATAAGAAAAGCACTACGCGATCCTGACGGCTCCGAGAAAGCCATTGTTTTCACCGACATTGATTGGGCGGTGGAGAAAGGCGAGGAAGGACTCAGCGTGTTTGATCAAGCAGCCTATTTGTGCCGAGCGGCCCTGAGATTGGACATGTTTGGTCTTGAGCCGACTGTGAATCCGGTGAACGGCGACTACGACAGGCTTGGCCTTGGGGTGGCGTACCGTCGCCAGGCGTGGTGTCCACCAGCGACATTCAAGCCGAAG
>CALETX010000234.1 GCA_937920455.1 uncultured bacterium | reverse complement strand
GAATGCCTGGCCAGTCCCGAAACAATGGACACGCCACGCAAGGTCTTCGAGCGGCAAATTCGTTACTGGGAGTGTCGCCCCATAACCGCCGATCCCACCGCAGTTGTGTCGCCGTCAGATGCTCGCCTGCTTATCGGTTCGCTGGCGAAGACTTCCCGCCTCTTCCTGAAGCACAAGTTTTTCGAGCTGGATGAATTGTTGGGGACCAACGTCTCCTACTGGCGCCAGCGCTTTGAGAATGGAGACTTCGCGGTGTTCAGGTTGACGCCAGAGAAGTATCATTACAACCACGTGCCGGCGACTGGAGTGGTGAGAGCATACTATGAGTTGGATGGCGTTTTTCAGTCCTGCCACCCCGGCGTGGTCGTGGCGCAGGCGGCGCCCTATTCAAAAAACCGCCGCACGGTGACGATTCTGGACACTGACATTTCAGACGGGTCGAAAGTGGGACTGGTGGCCATGATTGAAATTGTGGCCCTGATGATAGGCGACATCGTGCAGTGCTACAGCCGGGAACGGTACGATCATCCAGAACCAATGCGACTCGGCATGCGGCTGGAACGCGGTGCGCCCAAGAGCCTGTTTCGTCCTGGAAGCTCGACGGTGGTGTTGCTGTTCGAGCCGGGGCGCATCAGGTTTTGTGCAGACCTGATAGCCAATCAGCAGCGCAGTGATGCTCGCAGTCTTTATGGGCCGCTCGGCAGGTCGCCGCCGGTTGAGACCGATGTGCAGGCGCGATCCACGATTGCGGGCAGAAGTGAGGACGCCACCCCATGAGCGGGCTTTTGGCGCTTGTCGTTCTTGGTTTTGCCCAGGCGGGGCTTCTGATCTGGGGAATCAGACATCTGGCGGACGAACGCTGGCAAGTGTTCGCAGTCCTTCCGTCGCGCAGGGAGGAAGACGGCTCGTGGCTTGGAATCAACATAACATACTACGGACTATACAATGCGCTAGCCATAAGCGCGGCCGTTGCTCTGGCGATGGTGCTGGCCGGCTCTGTCGGATTGCCGTTGGGCTTTCTTGCAACCTGCATAGTTGCGTTGCTGGCCCTTACGCTGCCGGCTAGTCGTATTGTAAATCGTCTCGTTGAAGGGCATGCTCAAGGCTTCACCGTTGGGGGTGCATGTTTTATTGGCGTGCTGGCTGCGCCGTGGATATTTTGGGGACTGGCCAGTTTGCTGTTGCCCGGCGCCGACGCCGTGAGCGTCACGCCCTGGGTGTTTGGCGCATTTGGATCGGCCTACGCGCTTGGAGAAGGCATAGGCCGATTGGCCTGCCTCAGTTTTGGCTGTTGCTATGGCCTGCCTTTAGCAGACTGTCCGGACTGGCTGCGCAGACTCCTTTGGCGTTGGGCTTGTGTCTTCAATGGGCCGCTCAAGAAGGCTTGTTATGTCCACGGGTTTCACGGACAACGGCTAATTCCCATTCAGGCGCTGACCGCTGTCGTCTCCAGCCTTGCAGCGTTGGGCGGAACAGCATTGTACATGCTGGGGCGTCCTCTGGCCGCAGCGTTGAGTGCGCTGGGGGGCGCCTTGGTATGGCGTTTTGTCTCGGAGTTCCTGCGGGCAGACGACCGCGGGAGAGGACGCATTTCTGCCTATCAGTGGCTGGCGCTTGCAGGCGCAGCCTACACGGTGCTTGTCGTGTGGCGTTGGCCCTCAAGCGCAGACCTGAGGCCGGACCTGGCGCGCGGCCTTGCATTGCTTTGGACGCCGGAGGCGGTATTGCTCATCGAGGCGGTGGCGCTTCTGGTGTTCGTTCGTATGGGACGGAGCACAGTTACAACCGCCCGCATTGTTATGGGCCTCGCTTCAGTTTCTTCCTGCTCAATCCGCGCAGCGCATGCTCCTCACCACACGACCAGCGCTAAATAAAGCCATCAGGCTTGCCTTGAAGCGCCAATGCCATGTCTGTAAGCGCTGGAATTGCCGTTGGTCTGCAGGACGGCAAGTCGCTCTATAGACATAGCCGTGTGCTGTTAAGAGAGCACTCCAGGTAAGATAGTTTCAAAACATTTACGTATTCATCATCGGGATTATCGAGTTACAACGAGAAGCAAAATGATCATTATCCAGTGCATGGACCAAGCTTTCCAAGGGGACGCTGGCTTGTGACTAGTTGGCCTGAAAGCCGCTCTCCAATTCGCGGGATACTGCAGACGCCACCGCCTTCAACCTTGGAACGATCTCCAGAAGTTGAAATAACGAAGGCAGTCTATTTTAGTAAAATGACAGTGCCTGAAGGGGGTTTGCCTGCGAAGAGGCCGGTAAGAGTGACGCCTCGGATTCTTCCGTCATATGGAGTTGTAATGTTGTCGAAGGTCCACCAAACGCGGCCTGGGTCCGGCCAGATATCGTCAACGGCCATGCGAGGTCTGACGCCGTACAGTATAATTTTGTGCTGACTGAACTGATTTGTATCAACCATGGAGAAGCCTGACGTGTTACCGATGTATGAGTGTGGCCAGTGGTAACCGCTTGCCTGCGGATCGCCTGCTCCTGCCCATGCGCGGGCGAAGGTCAGCCAGATGCTGCCTTCGTGATCATGCTGAGCACCGAGACCATATACTGAAGTATAGCTGTTCGTGATTGTCTGTTCATTGCTCCAGTTTGTGCCATCATAGAACTTGAAGCGCACAGGAGGGACGGCATAAAAAACGATCATGTGGCCCTTTCCGTCCGGTTCGATATCACAGGAAGACGAGTGGTGGCCTCCGTAGGCTGTCAAGTTCGTGGCCCATACCGTGCCGTTAGCCGACGTGCAGCAGGACCATCGACCGGCATAGGTGGGCACGGTGGCGTAGATGAAAGTCCAAATAACGCCGTTGGTAGCGGTGATTGCGAATGGATTTCGGCGATATCTCCGGTGCTGATTGGGATCATGACCGGCTACGTAGTCGGTTCTCTTGCCGAAATCATAGATTGGAGACGTGGGCCAGGAAGACGGATTGGTCGGGTCTGAACTGGCGGTGTAAAAAACTTTGAACGACACGTTTGAGTTTCCCCAATTGTCGGTAGGGGTACCGCTCATAAAGCCGTAGCTTTCATCCCAAAGCACGTGCACGGTTCCATTCTCATCCACTGCCATGTCGTGGGAGTAGTTATAATCGGTGACGTAGGGGTTTATGGTTACCCAACTGGAGGTGGGGATATTGACCGCAACTACAGGCGCCGACCAGTCGCCATTGGAGAGCTTTCGGCAATACATGAGGTTGGTAGCGTTCGCCTTGTAGAGCAAATGGAGCGAATCGCCCGGACCTTTTTCGAGAAGAGGAGACCATCCTGTTCCAGGCGAAGCGTTGGTGATCCACACATTGGTCCTCCATGTTTGATAAACGAGTCCGCTTGTTACGAGATGGAATGTTCCATCGTCCGTCCACGCTGTGGCAGGCTGGGAGAACGAATCAATGCGGATATCTGACGGGGAGTTTGTCAGGTAAGCGGCGGGCATATAAAAGGGGACGGAAGCGAAGAGCACGGACAGTGCGGCCGCTGATGTTTTGTAGGAGTGGGCTTTTGGCGTAAAGAGCCGCCAAGCCGAGAATCCTTGTTCGGGCTTTCTGCAAACCGAAAGAGTCATATTTGTGCTCTCCCGAGATTCTGGTAACTAAAATAGTGTACATTACTCCCCACCCCGACCGCAAAATATTTTTTTTTGCTGAACTCATCTGGCGTTGTTGCCGTACTGTTCCGACATGGCAAGCGTTATGATTATGCAGGGGCGGCAGATCGCAGAGCCGGACATCAATCTGGTGCGCGGTCTGTTGATGTCGCATCCGAACTGCATTGCACGCGCTTGCTCATTCCCGGCTGGGTCCAGGTCCCGAATCTTGCCAGGCATGTGCTCGGGCTTATTGCCCGGCGCATTCGTGCCGACTGGCAAGCTCTGTATCCGCTTGTCCCTGACTTCGGCGGGAGTTGAGCGCATGATTGACTGTGATCAAGCCCTGGCCATCTGCCGGACAGATCCAGAGTCTGAGGCGCAGGGCTTGACATGAGCAATGGCAAATGGTAGGCTACTAAATATGTTCATTGTGATTACAATTTCAGTTAAGAAAGATGTATAAAATGGGTGCGCTCCCATTCATCGTCAGCAGGGTTGAGCCGGTGCCCATTACGCACCAGATCGTTCGCGGCATCAGGGCTTCGATTCAGAATGGTTTTCTTAAGGTGGGCGACCGGCTCCCCACGATTCTTGAGATAGCCGGGGACCTTGGCGTGAGCCCAATGATTGTTCGGAACGCCGTGCGCCGTCTTGTCCAATCCGGAGAGCTTTGCGCTCGCAGGAAGTCCGGGATTCATGTGGCATCAGCCAATACCCCGGCGAGAGCTCACGTGCTTTATGCCACATGGGGCGGTGCAGTTTCATTTTATTTTGCCGCCAGAGACCATGCGTTTCTGACTCGTCTGCGAAACGAAGGATTTCATGTGACTGTGGTTTACGTTGACGGCAAAGAAGCGGCAGCCGGCTATCCAAGTCTGAAGCGTGTGCTTGATGTGCAGCCGGTCAGTCTTGCGGTAATAGCTGGCGGACCGTTTGGGGTGGATGCTTTTCTGGCCGAAAGGGGCATAAGATTCGTTGACGCTTTTCCTGAGACGCCTTCGCCTCATGCGATGGCTATTGTGCAGTCGGCTTGGAGTGTCCCGCTGCGCAGGCTTGCCAGGCATTTTGCTTCGTGTGGCAATCGCAAATGCGTAGCCTTTGCGAAGGCGGATTCACAACGTTTGAGGGAAGCATTCGAGGGCGTCGGAATAGCTGTTCAAATTATTGAGATTGACCCTCTGGTGAAACATTGCGACGGGCATCAAAATTCTGTTGAACAGGCAGGCTTTCAAGCCGGCGTGGCTCTTTTGGAGAAGGGTGGAGCTCTGCCGGATGTTGTTTACAGTGCCGATGATTTTTTCACCCGAGGTCTGCTTACCAGCCTACTGGGGGCAGGAATAAAGATTCCGAGGGATGTTCAATTCGCCACACAGTGCAATGTGGGCAACATTCCTGTGTTCGCCAAGGAATTTACGCGAATCGAGCTTGATCCGCAACGCGACGGGCTTGCCATGGCTGATCTGGCTAGGCGCGCTGCATTGAGCAATCGAAGGCGCTATCAAAATGTGGTCAGAATTCCGAAATTTGTTGCAGGCAAGACTACAGTTCGCCGGTTATGAGAGAGCTGCTCAAACTTGAGGAAAAGAGTGAGTTGGACTGTCGTCGCCTATCGAGTAGGCCGGCGTGCTGGCCGCCGTGATGTGTTGAAAGGCTAGGTGTGACATGAAAAAAATCTACCGCATAAGACGACGTGGAAGCAAGTTCGCTGGTGTACTATCTTTGTTATTTTGTTGTGCGATTGTGCCTGTCTGTGAAGCGGGTTTTACAAACACGGTGACGCTCGTTCTACGGCAAGGCGAAGTGCCCACCACCAATGGAGCGCCTATTGTCGGCGCTCCCGCTTACACAGGCTGCGTTGATACTTACATTTACAGGGAGACTCCCAACACCAGTTACGGCAACTGGCATTATGCAAACTATGGGGGAGCAGTCTGGTACGAGGGAAATCCAGTCTACGCCTGCCGGGCGTATATTAAATTTGACCTGACTACTGTTCTTCCATCTCCTTCGCAGGCCAGGGTGATTTCTGCAAAACTGTATCTCACGAGCGCGGGCGATTGGGGCGACTCCAATGGGAACCAATCAGACGTATACTATATGACAGTTGATTGGGGTACGAACATAACGTGGAACACAAGGCCGCCCAACGGTCAACCAATTGGAGGCGTCTTGCGGGAGCCCTGGATGTCCATGCCTGACGGAACAGTGCGCTATATCGAACTTGGATCTCTGGTGCGGGCATGGCATGAAGGTCTTGTTCCAAACTATGGTCTGACCCTAAACTGTAACGAGGATAACGAGGTTCACTCTGGCCGATCCTTTTATACCAGCGAAGCGGGAGAAGTCACCAGCAGGCCTAAACTCGAAATTGTCTATGCACACACGGGCATAGTAACAGATCATCCCTTGTATAATCGGGACGGCTTGCAACACGTCATAATTACGAATGGTGCTGATATCTTTGAGGACACCTATATTGCCGCGGATCATACCAACTATGTCCATGCGACGGTTGCGGATCTGCGCACGTATAATGACCCGGGCACTCCACGGCGAGCTCTGATACGCCTTCGTTCAGATAGTCTTGCATTTCTTGCTAAGAGCTGGGACCCCCTTCAGCCGGCCGTTCCGCGGTTGATAAGTGCTGCTTTGCAGATTTCCACGGGACACATGTCGGACAATTGGTTTCAACTGTGGACGTGCAGTCAGGACTGGTCTGCCAATGCTGTGACCGACCTTAGCAGAGACGGCACAAACGCATGGAATCAGGGGTGGACAAGCAATGGGATTTCCAATGTATCACGGGATTTGGGCAGTCGCACGTTCAGCAGTCCTTATCATGGCTCCTGCCTGCTGTGGGACATAACTGATGTGGTTCAGAACTGGGTGGACGGGACCAACAACTATGGCTTTGTCCTTGGACATGCAAGTCTAGCGGCATACCTCAACGAGGCTATTATGACGGAGTGGAGCATTCAACATATGCGCCCTACGCTCATATTGCAGACGTGGACGCCGATTTTTCGTCAAGGCACCGTCATAATTATACAATGAAGTGCCAATACCTGGCCGTGGCCTGTGTTCGATCGCACACCTGAAGTTTTACCGAGCGCTTGACCCCTATGGCGTGTTTGTTTGGAATGCCATCCAGCGAGGAAAGAAGTGTTTAGAGGGGAGGTTATTGATGAGCGCGCAGATCAGGCTGGGGATAGTGGGAGCTTGTGGTCGGGGCGCAAGCTTCAAGCTGGCATGCGATGCGCTGCCGGAATTGCGGATTCAGGCTGTGTGCGACACGAATACTGAGAAACTACCGGAGGCCAGACAGCGGCTTGGCGCCCTGGAACAGTATTCCGACTATGACGAAATGCTGAGAAAGGCCGACATAAATGCTGTTATTCTTGGGACTCCAATGCCATTTCACGCGTCTCAGGCAGTTGCGGCCCTGGAGAGGAATATTCACGTTCTGTCCGAAGTTCCTGCGGCGGTATCGGTGGGTGAGTGCCAGCGTCTGGTGGCAGCCGCCCGGAAAAGCCATGCGATATACATGATGGCGGAAAACTATACGTACATAAAATCAAATGTCATAGTTCGCGAACTCGTTCGCCGGGGGCTGTTTGGAATTCCGTATTACGGCGAAGGCGAATACCTCCACGAACTCAAAGAGCTGAACGAAATAACCGTATGGCGCCGCAAATGGCAGACCGGCATAAACGGAATCACCTACGGTACGCACAGCCTGGGGCCTGTACTGCAGTGGATGCCAGGCGACAGGGTGGCTTCTGTCTGCTGCGCAGGCAGTGGGCATCATTATCGCGATCCGCGCGGGGCTGAATATGAAAACGAGGATTCATGCGTTATGCTCTGCAAGATGGCCTCCGGCGGGCTGGTGAAGATACGCGTGGACATGTTGTCTGATCGCCCTCACGCTATGGCGAACTATCAGCTTCAGGGCACGGATGGCTGTTATGAATCCGCCCGCGCGTGGGGAGAGCGGAATCGTATCTGGCTGCGCAGCCGATGCAAAGACATGAACACTTGGATGGATTTGGAACAACTTTCGGACGAATTTTTGCCTGATTTTTGGAAGGAGGGGATGGAACGCGCCAGCAAAGCCGGCCACGGGGGAGGAGACTATTTTGAGATTCTCGATTTCGTTGACGCAGCGCTTGGCAGGAGGCCTTGCCCGATCGGAATACACGAGGCCATGGACATGACTCTTCCGGGTCTCATCAGCCAGCAGTCCATAGCCGAAGGTGGCAGATGGCTGGCGGTACCAGATTCACGAACATGGTGAGAGAACTTTCGAGTAACGTACAGGAGGGAGATATCAGGTGAGTCGCAACGGAGGAAAAAAGAAGGTACGGCAACGCTTGATTCGTGTGGGCGTGGTTGGCGTGGGCCGTGGGCAGAGTTTTGCCGCAGGCGCCACAGATATTGTTGGCATGCGGCTTGTGGCGATTTGTGACACGTGGGAAGAACGTCTGAAGGCTGTCGGCAGGCAGTATGGTGTGGCGACCTATACGGACTACGACAAGTTCCTTGGGCACGATATGGAAGCGGTGATCCTGGCCAACTATTTTCACCAACATGCGCCATTCGCGATCAAGGCTCTGGAAGCAGGGAAGCATGTGATGAGCGAGACGTCCTGCAATGCGACCCTGGCCGAAGGTGCTGCATTATGCCGAGCAGTCGAAAAGACAGGCAAGATCTACATGCTTGCCGAGAACTATCCCTACACGCCTTTTCATATGGAGATGAAACGTCTTTATGAGAGCGGAGAGATAGGTCAGGTAACCTACGCAGAGGGCGAGTACAACCACCCCATGTCGCCGCGAGAGCGGCTGGCTATTTCGCCTGGGCTCAGTCACTGGAGAAACTGGATTCCCTCCACATATTACTGCACCCATGCTCTAGCGCCTTTGGTTTACATCACGGGCGGCACACCGGTTAGTGTCAACGCTCTTTCCATGGCATTTCCGGAAATAAACAGAGGCACAGCGCGGATGGGTGACGCCGGATCTGTAATTTTGTGCAGGATGGATAATGGTTCGGTGTTTCGCCTGTTCGGGCTTATTCTGCCCGGTCACAGCAACTGGACCCGTATTCATGGAACACGTGGCGCAATGGAAACAACGCGAGGTCCTGGCTATTTCGGACCAGGACTGATCCGCGTGTGGCACGAACCATGGAATCGCCCTCAAGGAGTGCCGCTTGAGCGCACTTATGTGCCTGAATGGCCACATCATGCTGACCTGGCATCCAGAGCAGGTCACGGGGGCGGGGATTTCTGGACAAACTTCGAATTTGCCAACGCCATCCGGACAGGCCGACAGCCTTTTTTGAACGTCTACAGGGGCGTGGCCATGAGCAGCGTAGGAATTCTTGCATGGAAAAGCGCTCTTCAGGACGGTGCGCCTTTCAGAGTTCCTGATTTCTCCAAAGAATCCAGCCGCAAGGAGGTTGAAAACGACCACTGGTCGCCTTTTCCGGATCATGCCGGGCCAGGTCAACCGCCTCCGTCCATCCGCGGTTTTGTGAAACCATCCATCAGGGATTTGAAGCTTGCCCGCAAAGTCTGGACGGAGATCGGGCACACCGGGTTGTGATATGCGAAGAGAGAGGAGAACAGATGAAAATGTCCCGTACAGTGGCAGTGCAGGCTCTCATGTTAGTCGTTTTCGCGGAGGCTGCTGAGATGCCTCGTTCGGTCAAATTGAAGGAGCACCTGGGCCGTGAGTGGCGGGATGAGGTGGTCAGTTACGCCTTGCCTGCTGCTCTGGCGTCAGCCCAGTCCGTGCGAGTTGCCGACGAAACCGGCGCAGCCTTGCCTTCGCAGGTTCATGAGGGCCGGGTTTACTGTCTTGTCACATTACCGGCCTATGCGGAAAAGACTCTCACCTTCAGTGCGGCCGATGCCGCTTTGCCTGCATCGCCAGCGACGATCAGGAAGGAGGATAATTTTCTGGTTCTTGATTCGGGGGCGATAGCTCTTCGTTTGCCGGCTGGTGATGTGAGGGTTGAAGAACCAATGGCGGCAGAGAAGATTGAAGGACCGTTACAAGGAGTGAACATTGCGGGCGGAACATGGATCGGCACCAGTCGGCTTCAAACGTCTCTCAGCATAACCGGCAGGCATACGCGAATTGTCGCCACAGGCCCTCTGTTTGCGGAAGCGTCGGTGGAGTATTTCTTCGAAGGAGGGCGCAGTTACACTTTCAACGCGCGCGTGACCGCCGGACGGCGGATTGCCGTGATATACGAGCAAATGAATCTCAATCCCGGCGACAGGTATGTCATTCCGTCTTACGCGAATGATGCCGACGCTTCGGAATGGGAATGGTGGAGCCTGGCGGATTACGGGCATATGGCCGGCGACGGTGGCAATGAACAGCCGGCTAATGCAATTTTTTCATTCCGCGAAAATCTGGAACCTGATCAATGTCTCTGGGTTGGAGGGCGAGCAAGCCATCCGCGGAAGGGCGTCAACTGGGAAGGCAAGCCGCTGTTCGAGGTGGAAGCAGGAACCGGTTATGCGCCACTGACCTACGAGAACGACGAGAGATTCAATCGTCTGACGGGCTGGTGGCTTAATTCGTTCAGCGACAGGTCATATGTCTTCTGTATGTACAACGATCAACATCCAGAACGGCCTGTTGTTTCGCTGATGATGGGCAGACCCAGCAGGAACGTTAATCCGCATATTGTTCCGCCGCCGGAGCCATGGATCAAGATGGTCACCGGTCTGAACGACATGCGGATTCACGTCAGGAAGAATCGAGACATTTTTGTGCTTGCGCCAATATGCCTTGGCTCGCGCGAGTGGCTCTTGATGGTTGAGCCGCAGAGCGAACTGCCCCCGCGAGAGGCGGGCAGATTTCCCAACGGCTACGTTGAGATGCTCAGGCATAGTTATTTCCCTCTGGAGAAGATCAAGGACTGGACCTTTGAGTGGCCGGAGCCACAGAACGCTTGGCCGCGGCTTTTTTGCGGGCCGGGCGATCTTGCCGAGATGAGACAGAGGGTTGAAACGGCCGCCGGTGAGATGGCCAAGAGCCCCCTCATTCCCGCAATTTACCGGTCTGACGGCAAGACTGCTGATATGGTCATGCAAGCAGCGGCCTATCTGGAGGCCTATGCCACGAAAGTTCTTTCTGGCACGGGACACGGCGGAATCAACTGGTTTCATGCTTCACTTCACATAATGCAGGCGATGCCGATTTTCGAAGCGCTGATGGCGTCGCCGGATGTTGATCCGGCGGTAAGGGCAAAGATGAAAGCGTATGGAGCGTTCATTGCTCACTACGCCTGGGACGACGATTACTGGCCGCCAAAGCACACCTGCAACGGCTGGGGATCGGCGAACATGGGTGTTCTTGCTGCCGCGGCCCGCGTAATGAGCGCGGCTGCCATGGCAGGTCACCCCATGCAGGAAAAATGGCTCAAGAGGTGTGGAGGATATCTGGATGGAAATCTCAGGGGGGTTATAGCCGACGATGGTTCTGGCGTTTCCTGTCCGCACTATCTTGGGGCAAGCATTGATCCCATCATGTACATGGCGCTTGCGCTGAAATATGGCGGCGGATACGACGTGTTCAAGAAAGATCCGCGCTGGCCGAAGTTCTGCAGGTTCATGATGGACATTCTTACTCCACCTGATCCGAGATCGCCAGCAGCGGGTCCCTACATGGGGCTCCCGTTGGGCCAGGTGGCGAAGCCTGGGGAAAAGCTCAGACGTAATCTCTGGCCGCTTGGCCATACATCACGAACCGAGCCCACTGGCATTCTGGATATGCTTGCCTTGGGCATGAAGGGGGTTGATGAAAAGACGGCTGGAATGTTGCGATATATGGCCGCGGAAATGGGGCAGGCGTCAGGCGGCGCTTTTGTTGCCTATGCGCTTCTCCAGAATACGACATCTAAACCCGTTGGGCCTGATTTTGCCAGCCGTTGCTATCCTTCCTATGGAGCGATCTTAAGGGACAGACAGGAGAAGGAAACGTGGTTTGCCATTCGCTATTCGAAGTTTGCCTTCGATCATTTCC
>CALETX010000233.1 GCA_937920455.1 uncultured bacterium | reverse complement strand
CAGGGCATGTCTGCGCGAACCACTGCATGCGTCCACCCTCATCCCAGTACTCCATGAGAAAGCGCATGACGTGGTGGTCTGTGCGGCCAAGGACTGTCGTTATTCCAAGAGATTCTGCCATCCGCAGAGTGGCCTTGATGACCTCGGTCTTGAAGTAGTGCCTCATAAGATCATCGCGCTCAAGGCCCTGGTGGGAAAAGCCGCTGAACGGATTGCTGCCCAGTATAAAGCGGCTGGTTTTTATTCCGATGAAATTTATGGTTTCTATGGCTGATGACTCCAACGTCAAAGTGCCTTGGCCTTTTGAGATTCGTTCACACCATTGAATCTAGTGATGCTCGCATGACTTGTAAAGAGGCGATTTTCAAAAGCATGCCCTCTGGAAGCATGCGTGTTGAGGCAGTGGAGCTCCGGCGGATCAATGCGCATGAAGATTGATGCAATGAAGATGGAGGTGAAAGCAGTTAGCGGTCTGTGACGGCGCTGCAGACAGCATGTGTCAGTTTTCAGATTTGACACTTGCGGGACGAGGATCGCAAGGTGTCTGATTTCAGGGAGGTGAAAAATGGATCTAAGACATTTCGATATTGATGCTATTGTTAGGCGTTATGAAATGACATTTGCCTTGGAGAATCACGATCGGCCGCTGATGCATTTGACATACCCCAGCGGCAGAAAGGCGCCGCGTCCGCCGCCGCCGCCGACGGTGCGGGAGAGATGGTTTAACTTTGAGTGGCGGATCGAGTGTTTCGAGGCATGGCTTGACGAGATTGAATTCCTTGGGGAGGGCTTCCCGGGTTTTTTCTGCAATCTCGGGCCTGATGTTCTTGCTGGATTCACAGGCAGCGAGCTTGATTTTTCTCAGGAGAACACAAGTTGGGCCAAATTCCGCGTGAACGATTGGGATGAAGAGCCGCCGCTCAAGTTCGACAGAGAAGGGGAGCTCTGGCGGGCCATGGAGAGATTCTTGAAGCTGAGCGCGGAGCGTGGGAAGGGCAGATGGTTGACTGCATCTGGCGATCTCCACACCAATGCGGATTGTCTGGCCGCGCTAAGGGGGCCGGAGGACCTTCTGATGGATTTGGTTGACAGGCCGAATGAGATAAAGAAGCGGCTGCGTGAGAGCCATGAAGTCTTCCTCCAGGTTTTGCAGGCGCATTTTGACATTATCCATCCGCTTTCCGGGAGACTGAACACGAGCTGGATGCCGGCGACATGTAGAGGCAGGTATGCGGTTATCCAGAATGATTTTTCGTGCATGGTGGGCCCCTCCATGTTCGAAGAATTTTTCCTGGAATACGTTCGAAAGGAATCAGAGGCTCTGGACCATTCGATTTATCATCTGGACGGTCCTGGCGCACTTCCCCATTTGGATCTGATCTGTTCATGTCCGAAGGTTGACGCGATTCAGTGGGTGCCGGGAGAGGGGAATAAGCCTCTTCCGGAATGGCCAGATGTCCTGCGCAGGATTCAATCTATGCGAAAAGGGTTGTGGCTTTGGGGGTCACCGCGTGACGCCGACGCGATGATGGAATACTTGAAGCCAGAAGGATGCATGTACAACGTTTGGTGCTCTTCGCGGGAAGAGGCCGAAGCTCTGCTGAAGAGAGCCGGACGCAGGCAAGGCAAAAAATGATCGGCGTTCTTGCGCTTTCGTATCAGGTTATCCAATGCGGTCCAGCATGGCGAGCAGATGATCGCGTACGATCTCATATCCGACTGGGGCAATTCCGAACTCACCGTAATACTTGTAGGCGGAATCAATCTCACATCCTTGTTCTTGGTAAGATTCGGGCGGCGACAGGTAACCAACCACTCCATTGGCACAGCCTATGACATGCACATTTCTGTCCTGTCTTGCCTGCCTCAGATCTCCGGGCATTTTTGAAAACACTTCGGCAGCAACGGCTGCGTATCGTACTGGGCCGACTCTTGCTACTTGAAGAGGCACCCTGACTTCCTGATGAGCCCGACGGTTGTCTGCTTTGGCGACAGCGGCATCCTTCCATTCGGTCATTGCCAACTGCACTCGTCGTTCTCCGGGCGAAAGGCGCTTTCGTGGAGAGAAAGTCTTGCGATACTCGGTCATTATCTCGCTCTCGGACATTCTCCGAAGGGGAAGGTGGACTACTCCTTCACATACGCGCAAGGTGGGTCTGCCCCGCCAAACATGTCCCTTTGAAGCGAGCCGGATAATTGCCGCGGCTATGGCTGCGCCGATTTCATCTGCTGCTTCCGGAGTTGGCAGGGATTTTTTGGGATGCACATTCGCTCCTGCGCCTGCTGTAATGAGAACTACGGGGTGGCCGGGGAGATCTGATTGTGCGAGAGCGCATGCGCGGCCTGCAGCGTCGGCTGAGACGAGTCTGTTTTCATGGTTCAAGCAGGTCTGATGCATTCCGTAGTTTGAGAGGACCGCTACGCATTGGCGTCTCGACCAGAACGACAGGACGGGGAACGATTTGTCGGTGTGCTGAAGCTTCGTGTTTTTCCTTATGTCTACGCCGAGATCAAGATCGCAGTTCCCGAAACGTATTTCAACCGGACGCTGGGTGGTGATCGCCCGGGCGGCGGCCAGACCTATGAAATTTTGCAGGCGTTTGAGATAACGCTGATCAGGTTTGCCTGCCTGCCGCAGCTGGAAAGTCGCCGGCCCGGAATGCGTGTGAGTAGCGCTTAGAATAATCTGGCGTGGCGTCAGCCCAAGATCTGCGGCCATGCGGCGTTTAAGAGCCTCGGCCCAGCCAACGTCGAAGCCGAACAAATCGCAGTGTGTCCAGAGCAATGATTCGCTTCCGTTCGATAGGAACAGAGCTCTTGCGTACAAATCATCGAGGACGCCGAGAGCAGGTTGATCACGCATTACAAAGCCCGCTAATTCGACGCCTGGAGGTGGAGTTATGCAGGTCTGCGATGCGCCAGCTTTGAATGTCATGCGGTAATGCCTCCCTCTGTTGTTGGCGATGAAGACGCCTTGTTCTCATGGGGGACAGCTCTGATTATTTCCTTCCAGTCGTAAACCCCTTTCGTTGAGCAACAGGGCGGAACAACAAGAAACTCCTCTGGATTCCATGCGCCGTTGCAGAGCGCCTCGATCAGCCGCAGGCTGCCCCGAACGGTC
>CALETX010000232.1 GCA_937920455.1 uncultured bacterium | reverse complement strand
CCTGGCTCAGTGACCATTGTTGCGGGTGGATTTGTCTTTGAGGATAAAGGCAATGGCACTATGACCGGTTCTGCGAGGACGACAGGGCTTCTGGCTTATGATACCGGCGCATGGGCCATTGATCTCAAAGGCGCGGATATCCCCGGCCAGGATATATGGGCGAGCTATGTGTATATTGTTCCAAGTGACTGAGGTGGGTGAATAAACTTAGAAGTAGAGAGCGGGCGCGCGGCAATAGACGCGCGCCTGCCGTTTTCTGTGCCTGTGGCGAATCTGACGAGCAATGTCCATCTCAATGTAGTGACGATGGCCGCACAAATATGAATTGCGGCGTAGGGTTTTTCTGTTAATCTCTGGCGCTGTTTCTAGAAGGTTCCTGAAAAGATGAACAACAATGAGCAGAATTCATCCCGCATGCCCAGGCCATGGCTGGTTGTGGTTTCCCTGGTAGTGCTCATGGCAATCGCGGCCGCACGGTTGTTCAGACAGCGTCTGGGAAATCGTGAGAAAACCGCTGAGGAGAAGACGGCAGAGCTTCAGGCAATCGTCGCCTCTGCGCCTGAAAGCAGTGCTGTAAGTTCAGGAACTGCCTTGAGTAAAGATATGAGCGGCAGAAGGGTAGCCAGCACAGCAACCAATTTGGCATCTGAAGTATCATCTGCCTCTCTTGGTGAATCGTTCGCGACACGGGTCCAACACAAATCCGGGGATGCTTCTGAGAACCGTTCGACAATTGACCGGAAAGCCGCTTTGACTGTGGCGGAGGGAGCGGCAAGCGACTGGGGCGCTGAGATTGAGAAAGCCAAGACACTTGTGGACAAGGGCGATTTTGTGAGCGCAAGGAGTGTGTGCTGGCATTTGCTTGATGCGGTTAAAGACTCCAATCTCATTGCTGAGATAGAAAAAATGCTGGGGCAGTTGAATGTTGAACTGTTTCTAACGCCCCGCGAGGCGCCTGAGAAAACAGTCTATGTTGTTCAGAAAGGAGATTCGCTTGAAAAGATAGCCCGTAAATTCGGGACTACTGTAGATCTGCTTATTGACGGGAACGATCTGCAGCATCCTGATTTGATAAAGGCGGGCGACAGGCTGCTCGTAACCACAAGCAGGTTTTCGATAGTGATAAGCAAATCGAGAAATGACATGATTCTACAGATGGACGGGAGGTTCTTCAAACGATACGCCGTTGGCACCGGCAGGCATGGCAAGACGCCTTCAGGGAGTTTTGTCATATCGGACAAACAGAAGGATCCGGTATGGTGGCGTCCTGACGGTAAAGAGATTCCGTATGGCGACCCTGAGAACATCCTTGGAACGAGATGGATGTCTCTTAGAGCCGCCGGCGATACGCCTCCGGTGAAAGGCTATGGCATTCATGGAACATGGGATGAGAGCATTATAGGGAAGGCAGAAAGCGCCGGTTGCATTCGAATGAGAAATGCGGATGTGGAGGAGCTGTTCAAGTTTGTTCACGTCGGCGCCTCGGTGATGATTAGGGACTGAGTCATGCATCCATACAGAACTCACACTTGCGGGGAGTTGCGGGCCGATCATGACGGCAAAGATGTAAGGTTGTCAGGGTGGGTTTTCCGCAAACGCGATCACGGCAGTCTGCTTTTTATTGACCTGCGGGATCATTACGGGGTCACGCAGGTGGTTGTTCAGCCGGATAGTCCCTTTTTTGAGGCGTGTCAGAGACTTCGTCTCGAGAGTGTCATCACGGTGACAGGAACGGTGGCGCTGCGATCCAGGGACACCGTCAATCCTGCGCTGGCTACAGGCGAGGTCGAACTGAGAGCGAAGAGCGTGGAAGTTCAGAGTGCCGCAGAGCCATTGCCCTTCCAGATTGCGTCAGATGAAGAAGCTCCGGAGGATCTGCGTCTCAAGTACAGATTTCTTGATTTGCGGCGCGAGAGGATGCGGCGAAATGTGCTCTTGCGTTCGAGCGTAATAGCCGAAATGCGGCGGATAATGACCCATCAGCATGGTTTCGTGGAGTTTCAGACGCCCATACTTACCAGCAGTTCTCCAGAAGGAGCGCGGGACTATCTGGTGCCTAGCAGGGTTCACCCGGGAAAATTTTACGCGCTCCCCCAGTCGCCGCAGCAGTTCAAGCAGCTTCTGATGGTTGCCGGATTCGACCGTTATTTCCAGATTGCTCCATGTTTCAGAGACGAGGATGCGCGGGCGGACAGGTCGCCAGGTGAGCATTATCAGCTAGACATTGAAATGTCGTTCGCCACTCAGGACGATGTTTTTGGCGTGGTAGAATCGGTGATGCATTCGGTGTTCACAAAGTTCTCGTCTGCGGGAGTCACGCCGCCGCCGTTTCCACGAATCAGCTATGCGGATGCTTTGGCGACATACGGAACGGACAAGCCTGACTTGCGGAATCCTCTCAAAATGATTGAGGTTTCGGAAGTTTTTCGGGATTCAGAGTTCAGGGCATTTCGTTCCTGTGTTGAAAAGAAAGGCGTGGTGCGCGCCATCCCTGTGAAGGGCATTGCGGGTCAGCCGCGCAGTTTT
This sequence comes from uncultured bacterium, assembly GCA_937920455.1. Lineage (GTDB taxonomy): Bacteria > Verrucomicrobiota > Kiritimatiellia > UBA8416 > CALETX01 > CALETX01. The sequence goes on along the minus strand of CALETX010000232.1, from coordinate 4,573 downwards.
TTTGATCGGATGGAGGACTTCGCAAGGTCGTTGGGGGCCAAGGGCCTGGGTTACATCATTTGGGATGACGCAGGGCCCAAAGGACCTATTGCTAAGTTTCTCAAGGAAGGCGAGATCGCGGAGCTTGTAAGGCTGTGCGGAACTGGAGAGGGAGACGTGGTTTTCTTTCTGGCTGATAACCCCAAGCTTGTAAACAAAGTGGGTGGCGAGGTGCGTACGCGTCTGGGGAAAGAGTTGAATCTGTTTGAACAGAACGTATTTCGTTTTTGTTGGGTTGTTGACTTTCCAATGTACGAGTTTGATGAAGAACAGCAGGCCATTATGTTTTCCCACAATCCGTTCTCGATGCCTCAAGGGGGGATTCAGGCGCTTGAAGAGAAAGATCCTCTGCAGGTGCTTGCCTGGCAATATGACATCGTGTGCAACGGAATTGAGCTGGCCAGCGGCGCGGTGAGGAATCACAGGCCTGATATAATGTACAAGGCATTCGAGATCGCCGGCTATACCAAAGAGACAGTGGATACCAGGTTCCCCGCCCTGATCACAGCATTCAGGCTGGGTGCGCCGCCTCATGCCGGCATAGCGCCTGGAGTGGACCGCATAGTCATGATGCTTGCCGGAGAAGAAAATATCAGGGAGGTTGTGGCATTTCCGATGAATCAGAAGGCGCAGGATCTGATGATGAATGCGCCGAGTGAAGTGACGCCGAAACAGCTCAGGGAACTGCATATTCGGGTGGAACTGCCCAAAAAGGCTGCGGCAGTGGCCGGTTCCGACTCAAGATTGCAGGACAAGAACGCTGCGTCGGCTTCCTGAACGCCGAGCATCACCTGAGAAGTCGCTCAACGCTTGTCACAGCATATCCAGCTCCGTCGGGTATGCACTCGTTCTGGTGACAAGTGGCGTCTGATATCCTTTCGGCTCTCCAGGCCGGAGAAAGAGGCTATGCCATTGGCCCAAAAGAGCTTGCCTGCATATTCATGCGGCTAGTTATCCCAGATTTTACTATTGAGACAGCGCCACCGACAATGCGCGAAAAGCAAGATGGTTGCTATCAATGCATTAGAACGACAGTAGTCAAATGCATTGCAGTTGGATTTTTACTTGTTTGTGAAGGGCGTGATCTTTTTGAACCACTCAACTGACAGGCAGTTATAAAGGTCTCTGTGGCCTGAAAGCAAAATCTGGGTTATTACTCATCAGGGTTGCGGCGGTTGGCGCAGATGCCAAGAAGATCGTTGATTGCTGCTGCGCGTTGTGTTCCGTCCGAGAGGTTCTTTATTTTGAGGATTCCGGAAGACTGTTCATCTGGCCCGATGAATATAGCTTCGGCAGCGACGCCGGAACCGGCATAAGAGAAAAAGCTTCGGGGTTTTTCGGGAGTTAATCTCAAATCAACGTTATGGCCTGCATTCCGCAGGGCCGTTGCGATTCGGACTGCTAACTGCGACTGTTCAGTCGTCATATAGCCGATGGCAATGTCGGTCGTCCGGCAATTAGCGAGATTTTTCCCCTTCTCATTAAGCAACTCGGCTATGACAACATCGCCGAAGCCAAGTCCGACTGCGGTCATGGGTTTTGCGCCGATATCGCCGAGGAGGTTGTCGTACCGGCCGCCGCCGAAAATTGCGCGAAATTTTCGGTCGGTGTCGAAAGCCTCAAAAACCATGCCAGTGTAGTATGAGAGGCCTCGTACGACAGAGAGGTCAAACACCAGCGTTCCGCTGATTCCGGCAGCATCGGCTGCATTCTGAAAATCTTGCATGCGTTTGAGTGCTGGGGTCTCGTTTCCGAGTTGCTTTTTGACTTCGTCGAGAGATGTTATATTGATGAGAGAGAGAACGGAGGATGCGGCTTCGGACGGCAGCCCTTGCTGACGGAGCGAGCATTCTATCTCTTCGTTTGGGATTTTGCCGCGTTTGTCCATGGCAAGAAAAGCGGCTGCGTGATACCTCGTCTCTATTCCTATTTTTGCAAAAATCTCGGAAAGCAGCGCTCGGTTGTTGAAGTGTATTTTATAATCCGAGGGTTTGAGACCGAGTTCACTTATGGCGGAAACGGCGGCGGAAAGGACTTCTACTTCGGCCAGTACGGATTCTTCGCCGACGATATCAAGGTTCCACTGGTAGTGCTCCCTCTTGCGGCCGCGCGTCATTCTTTCGTAACGAAAACACTGGGCTATGGCGTACCATTTCAGGGGAAAACGTAGTGATCCCTGCCTTGCGGCTATCATTCGGGCCAGCGTGGGCGTCATCTCTGCTCTGAGCGCGAGTTCACGGCCGCTTTTGTCGGCGAACGAATAAATCTGTTCGACGATTTCCTCCCCCGACTTTCTTTTGAGCAGGTCGAGCGATTCCACGACACAGGCATCGTAGGGAGAAAAGCTGAAGCGGCGGGCTGCGGCTCTCCAGGTGTCAAAAAGGCGCTCCCGGAGCAGCATGTCTTCAGGGTAAAAATCGCGCATTCCCCGTGGTGGGGCGAAGGATATCTGCGTGTCCATCAGCTTTTCAGGACAAGTTCTTTCATGATCTTGCCTGCTTTGAATGTTACGACTTTTCTTTCAGGGATCTGAACTGTCTGTTGAGGGCGCCGTGGGTTGCGTCCTATCCGCGGCTTTCTGACGCACACTTTAAATACGCCAAAGTCGCGCAGTTCTATTGTTTCTCCACGCGCCATAGCTGCTGTAATTGCGTCAAGCACATACTGGACGATCATAGCTACATCGCGATAAGTCATGCCAGTCTTTGCGACGATCTGCTTTACTATGTCACGTTTTGTCATTGTGCATCCCTCCGTGGCCGGATTGATCCCGCACCATTGATTCTTTTTACCGCGTGGGGACTGCCGTAGAAAGCAAATTTTTTATCGTTATCACCGCGTCGCCTGGAGGAACCATTTCGGCAGAAGCGTCTCCACGCGCTTTGATCTCGATCTTCCCGTTTGCCAATGACTTCTCGCTTATCACGACTCGCATGGGAAAACCGACAAGGTCTGCGTCCTTGAATTTGACGCCGGCGCGTTCTTCTCTGTCATCAACAATGTAGTCCACGGCCGCCTGTTCCAGAGATGCTTTCAACGTTTCAAGGACGCGCAACGCTTCAGGGGTTGAGCTCATTGGGAGCACGACAGCCTGGTATGGCGCGACGGATGGCGGCCATATTATGCCATTTGCGTCGTGTTGTTGTTCGATAATGGCCTGAAGTGTTCTTGTGACGCCTATTCCATAGCAGCCCATAACGATAGGCAAACGCTGCCCTTTTTCGTCCAGGTACTCCGCGCCAAAGGCTTGTGAATATTTGGTGCCGAGTTTGAAGACATGGCCGACTTCTATGCCGCGTTCTTCGGCGAGAGAGCCCGAGCAACGAGGGCAGCCATCGCCGCCGCGCGCGATCACTATGTCGCCAAAGAGCGAGACAGCGGCATCCCTGTTTATATCAAAGTTCAACATGTGAGCATCTGCCTTATTTGCTCCTACGACGCGGTTGACGGCATGTTTCAGTGAAATGTCGGCAACTATGGGTATTCTAAGCCCCACGGGGCCCGCAAATCCGACAGGCGCCCCTGTTACGCGCTGAATGGTTGCTTCGTCGGCGAGGGACAAGGTGGAGGCTTCAAGAACGTTCTGCAGTTTTTTTTCATTCACGTCTCTATCGCCTGGCACAAGAGCTGCGACAGGTTTGCCATCGGCTACATAAACAAGAGTCTTGATCAGAGATGATGGTCTGCAGCCGAGGAAAGACGACACATCTTCTATTGTGCGTGCGCCAGGTGTGGAGATTTTCCTGAGCGGCTCAGAGGAAACTGCCTGTTCAGCCAGCGGAACGGATCGTTCGGCTTTTTCAAGGTTGGCCGCATACGAGCAGGAAGGGCATTCGACCAGGCCATCTTCCCCGGCGTCTGCGAGAACCATGAACTCATGGGACCATTTCCCGCCCATTGCGCCAGTATCTGCTTCCACGATTTTTGTTCGCAGGCCGCATCTCTCGAATATGCGGCAGTAGGCATCGTACATGGCCTGATAGCTCTTGTCCGCAGCAGACAGGCTGATATCGAAGCTGTAAGCATCCTTCATCACGAACTCTCGCGCGCGCATCAATCCGAAGCGAGGGCGTATTTCATCACGGAACTTTGTCTGGATCTGATAGAATGTTTTTGGGAGATCGCGATATGACTTGATTTCGTGAGCCACCAGGTCGGTGATTACCTCTTCATGGGTTGGGCCGAGAACCAGGTCGCGTCCCTGTCTATCCTTAAGTTTGAACATGACCTCACCCATGATCGAATACCGCCGTGATTGCTCCCATACTTCACGCGGCTGAAGGGCCGGCATGAGCAGTTCAATGGCGCCAGCCCGGTTCATTTCCTCACGTATTATAGTTTCTAGCTTTTGGAGAGACCTCAGAACAAGTGGATGGTAGGAATAAAGGCCCCCGGCAAGACGGCGTGTCAACCCCGCGCGTATCATCAGACGGTGGCTGGCAATCTCCGCCTCGCCTGGATCTTCCCTGAGTGTTGGTATAAAAGTCTTCGACCAGTACATTGTGTGATCCTTTGAGTTCGGCCAACGCGCATT
>CALETX010000231.1 GCA_937920455.1 uncultured bacterium | reverse complement strand
GTTTCATACCTGGTGCCGCTGCGGCTGGGTTCTCCGGCGAGCGGTTTTCTTTGACTGGTTGGCTTCATGCGGGGCGTGGTCTGACCGAGAGATCGAGGAAGCGGCAGAGTGTTTTGTCGGGTTCACATTCAAACACCCTTTTCCTGTGCTTTCTGCCCGGTGCCGGGCAAGCAATAACCAGGCTCTTTCAATGGCGCTTTGTTGCTCTATAATCGGTTTCATCTTCGGGTGGAAGCTTTCGGACCATCCCACTGCGCGATTCCTTTTCGATTACGGTTTCGGACGCCTCCCGGATCTGATTGGGCTGTTTCCGGCTGACGGATACGGTGGCGAAGGTTCCACATATACGTCTCACGTAAATACCCCCCTGTTCTACTGGACACACGCGTTCCTCAAGGAGGTCACAGGTCGGGACTTTCTTGACACGCCATTTGCGCCAAACAAGACAACCCTGCGGAATCTCATCGCCATGGAAGTCAAACTGGCAGGGCCCTCCGGCCTGCTCGCCCCATGGGATCATTACGGATGGCAACGCGCCGTCAATGCGTCACCGTTCGCTTATCTGGCGCGAATAACCGGTGTTCCGGACTACCTCGCCTTGATTCCGTCCCTGAACGCATGGAAGGATCCCGGATACCTTGCATGGGGCCAGGACGATCATCTATGGACGCTCCTGTGGTGGCCTGAAATATTCAGGGATTTCGACTCGCGGGGCATTCCAGAGAGTCTATTCGGATGGTTCCTGCCTCGTACTGGAGCCGCTCTTGATGACACAAAAAGACGTATTCGCCTGATGCAGGTATGGGATCCGTGCTCCAGCACGATTGCCGGCGTCGGCAGAGCACAGGTAAATCCCAACCATGTGATTCTCGATGTGAACGGAGAACCTGTCTTTCAGGATGGCATTTCTGTGGAAGGGAAGGACCCCTGGCGATACCCCATAAAAAAGGTATTTGCCAAGCTCACATCGGCCGAACGCAAGCGCTATCTAATGTATCTGGGCGGATACGGCATCGAAGGAGGCATCAAGAGAATAGCCCGAGGCATTATTGCACCGGGTTTGATCGGTGGAGCAAATTGCATCGTCGTTGACAAACAGCCGTGGTACTGGCCCGGTGCGACACGTTGTGGGAAGCCTGTCTTCTATGGCCGCAAACGCAGGCTCCAGGCAGTGTCGGCCGACTGCGCCGCTTTTTACAATCCCGACTATGCGGTAACCACGGCAAGACGCAGTTCTGTTTGGACAGATGCGGGGTTTGGTCTGATCGTTGACCACCTGGCTTCTCATGAAACGCACTTGTGGACATGGCAGAGTTATCTGAGGCCACGATCAAGTCTAGATGGACAAAACGTATGCGTCCGGCTTCAGGACAAAACAACAGTTCTCATTGCCTGGGATTCCTGCGACAGAGCGGTGCTCAATTCGATAGCGGATTTTCCAAAAACGCATGAAGGGCGGAGCAAGTTGCTGTCAATTTCAAAGCGTGGAAAGGCGGCAGACTTTGCAGTCGCAATAGCTCCCCATGCCGACAGCCTTAATGTCCGCCAGCTCGGACAGTTTTTGTATGAAATAGAAATCAACGGCAAGAAACACATCATTCTGGCTGAAAATTTCCGGCGACGGAAGATTGTTATTGGAAACAATCGCGTTACAAGAGCTGTTTTTGCATGGGTCAGCCCTGATGGCAAAGTGACAGAATTAAGCGCTGGCATGGTAAAACCTCCAGTTGGCGATAAACATGAAATTGAAGACATTACCTCAGATCGAAACCTGCAATATCGTGAGTTTCAACGGCTCACCCGCTGGACATGCAAGCCAACCCGGCCCGGAAACACCACAGTTGAGCAGGTTGACCATATCATTGCGGAACTGCATGCCAAGAGGCCCGCATTCCGAAAGCTAGAGTCGGCCATCAATGGGCCCCATTGGCCATCGGCTCTTGCCGCAGCCGAAGTAGCCGGCAGGCGCCGCATGAAGTCACTTGCGCCAGTCCTGAGAAAACGGCTAGCCAAAGAACATGCGAGGCGATTTGACGAGATTTATCCACCGCTGGATGTTCCGCCGCGGAATAGATCTCACGAAGAAGCCGGCAACAGATGGAGACTCAAGGCTGGACTTATTACAGCTCTTGGCAGGCTTCGTGATAAAGAAGCTGTCCCTCTTCTCGGAAAGATTCTCAAGGACGGCCGAGATTTTTATACAGTGTACAGTGCCGCCGCGCAGGCGCTGGGGCGCATCGGTGGTGAAGAGTCGCTGCGCGCCCTGAAGCCCGCCCTGCTCGAAAGTGAGCACAATACACATGTTCGCGCGTGTTTCGCGGCTTCCGCCATCCTACACCGCGCATCACGCTTGGGCAAAGGACGTTGACCATATCAAAGTCGGTTGTATGATCCCGGAGATTGTGTTCTTCATTGTTTTTATGACGATTCGTTCGTAAAGGGAAGGAGCATTATGAGCAAACCAATGGTCGGTGTGGTTGGAACAGGCGGAATCTCAAGGTTCCATTTTCGGGCATTCAAGGAACTCAACATCCGCGTCCGAATCGTCTCGGATGTCAAGAAAGAAACGGCCGAATCATATACCAGAGAGTTCAATGCCGAATATGCCTCTGATTGGCGCAAGGTCGTATCCCATCCCGAAGTTGACGTCGTGCTCGTTTGCACCCCTACCTCGCTGCATTATGCCGTGTCAAGGGCTGCACTCGAAAATAACAAACACGTAATCTGCGAAAAGACACTGACTCTCTATCCAGATCAGTCACTTGAGCTAGGCAGACTTGCAGAGTCGAAGAATCTCAATTTCTACACCAGTTACATGAAGCGGTTCTTCCCGGCGACCAGGAAGGCCTGCGAACTCATGCCTCGGCTTGGCCACATCATGAGCGTCTATTGTCGCACGTACCAAGGTATTGGTGGAATCAACTGCCATTCCGGCCCGATTCCAACCGACATGCTGCCGCAGACAGATGGCACGTCATTGATCAAGAAAAAGTCTGGAGGCGGTGTCCTGATATGCGGCGGGAGCCATATCTTCGATCTGCTTCTTTATCTCGTTGGCAAGCCGATTTCCGTTGATTCCAGAAGTTTCACGCGTCCCGGCCTTGATATTGATCTTATGCATCACGCCATCATGGACCTGCCTGAAGGGGGCGTAGTTCACTTCGAAGCCAATTGGCACCCATTAAAGAGAATCGGATACCAGGGTCGCGGGTGGGACGAGGGCTTTGAGATCAACGGAGTCAACGGCCGCATTATTTTGCAGACCCCAGTTTGGAACGAGCCGGAAAGCAGTCCCGCCCTGCTACGTTACTATGACAACGAGGCGGAGACCTGGACTGATTTTGCCTTCCCGATAGTAAATCCTTTCACAGAGGCCGAACGTCATTTCATTGGACAAATCGAAAAAGGAGAGCAAGGGCCGCAGGACCGTTATACCGGATACCGGACGGATTATCTGCTCGAAATGGCCCGACGTTCCGCAGCCGAAGGCCAAAACATATCGCTCGAATGGGCAGTGTAGTGTTTGTTTCGGGATCGCGCGGTTCTCGCCGGTTGCTCGTTGCCAGAGGACCGCCACAGAGAACTTTCGTGATAAGCATGTCTGCGGCAATGAGAAGATTCTACAAAGATGGGTCGCTGTTACAGTTCGGGACAGGACTTGTTCTTCTTATGATTCTGATCGTCGGCTCACGAGCACTCGCACAGAAACCTAAGGACATCCAGAAGCAGAAGCGTCACCAAGTGCTTGACGAGGCTGACGACCTCGACGCAAAGGAAATGGTTCTCACGGGCATTCTTGTCCCAGACGCCAGATTCCAGGCTCAGAACAAGGAAGCGAAAGACATACAGCCACGTCGAGTTCCAAAGGAGAGAAGGGCCGCGATTCAAAAAGAAGCATCATATATCCTGTGGACCGATGGCGGACAGAGGGTCGTGTTGCCGCCGGTAGAGCGCTGGAAGGGCAAAAAAGGCGATTATTACCCCTATCCAGTGATCAACCTTGAGTGCTATGCACATGGCAAAGTGCTTGTACGAGTGCTTGCCACCGAGGTGACAAACGGATTGCACAACGCAATCATTGTGAAGCACATCCTCGACATTGAGCAGATTTTTTCACCTTCAGAGTCACAGGAGGAAGATGCTGCTGCTCAGCCGTCGCACGCCGCATCCCCCGTGCAAAAGGCTGAGTAACCCGCCGTGTCCGCAAACCTCCTCAACCCAGCCCTCTCGCCTCCAGGGCATCCTCATCTAGCCCAAGGTAATGGCCTAATTCATGCAGATACGTGCGGCGGACCTCCCTTCGAAAGGCTTTTATATCCCCTTTGGCCTCCCGCGCGATGTTCCCAAGAAAAAGATAAATACGCGGCGGATATGGATCCGCCGACATTAGCTCCTCTCTGAATCCAGGCCCCGAGAACATTCCCATTGTATCTGACGCAATTCCTTCCGATGCGATCGTTTTCGACGGCCGCCAGTAATAAGATACGGCAACTGCTTCCGCTCTGCGCTGAAGTGGCTGCGGCAACGCGCCAAGTGCCTGTTCAACCACGCACCTGGCGGCATCAAACGCTTCCTCGCGTCTGATA
>CALETX010000230.1 GCA_937920455.1 uncultured bacterium | reverse complement strand
CCCATCCTGAACCCCCGAATCTTGGCGCACATTGTGGGAGGCTGGAGATGTTTTTTTTCACGAGATGGCACCCCTGCGCGCGCTGCAATATCACCATCACCAGTCGCATCAATAAAAACGCGAGCCTTCACCGCTGAACGTCCGTCCTTATTTTCCACTGCCACACCACTAAGACGTTGACCATCCATAAGCGGCGCGCAAGCGAGCGTGTGAAGCATCGGTTGTACACGGTGTTCAAGCGTCAACGCATCAAGCTCGATTTTCAGCTCTTCCGTGTTAAGGATAAACGCCGCGTCATCTGAACCACGTCTTTCCTCAACAGCTCCGCGCCTCTTGAGACGTTCCACAACCTCTTGAGTAAGCCCACCAATGATCTGCCTCCTATGCTCAGTGTCCAGCAGCGAATGCCAGATAAGAACAAGACCGTTTGTAGCCGTGCCGCCAAAACAGTTTGAACGCTCTATCATTGCAACTGACGCACCGGCCCTTGCCGCCCGTACCGCTGCGAAAACCCCCGTGCAGGATCCACCCACCACACAGACGTCAACCTCCGCCGTAACAGGTATGTCACGCTCACTCTCTCGCAACCAAGCACAACCTCCGCACATACAACGCCTCACACAACACCCAGCTTCTGGGCAAGAGCCTTCGCCGTCTGAACTGCCTTACTCTTGCGGAGCGCACTATCTTTGTAAAAAAGCACGTTCTGGCCGTCCGCCCACGCCACCTCAAATTCCTTTATCCCAACGAACCCGAATGCCGCCTTGAGCATGGGAATCAAGCAGTTGCGCCTGTCATCTGCCTCGTACGCTCCTCCTGAAGAGCAAATAACAATCACCTTAGTAATTTTGTGCAACGGTTCCACGCCCCCAGGACCGATGCGAAACGTCAAGCCCGGCGCCAATACTTGGTCAATCCATGCTTTCAGAATGGCCGGCGGTCCGAAATTCCACATTGGTGTTGTCAGAACCAGCACGTCAGCCGAGTTGAAAAGCCGGCCTTGCCTGAGCGCATATTGTGCTGCTTTTTTTTCCTTTGCCGAAGGAACATAGTCGGCATTAAAGACAGGATACCAAAAATAACGGTACAACTCGTAGTTGTAGAAAGCAGGCGGACTCTTGCAGAGATCCACCTGATAAATGCGCGCCCTCCGCCCCCACTTTGCACGTATGACGCTAAAAAATTCCGCTGATACCTCTCTACAAGCCGACTCCTTCAAGGGTTTAGGATTCGCGACAACGTGCAGCACGTTCATTGTCCCCTCCTTGATTGTGTTCGTAATTACTGCTCAGAAATGTAACATATTTCTGGTGAGTTTCAATCCTGCCCACAGTCACGCTCGATGCCACCACTGGCTGCACAGTCTCAGTAGAACCGGCCGCATCTCATATCGCCGCATTCCGGCCAGATGAAAGTTTGACGCAACCCTTTCTCCAAATACCAACTGAACCTGGAAACAGACGATCCCTCTGTCCAATAACAAATCCCAGATGAATCTCCTCACCAACCTTCCCTGGCCCATGTTGTGCGTTCCCATCTTAACTCCTCAACGCCTCGGACGCGCGCAACTCCCGGCGGAGATTTCGAGCGGTAAGTATCGTCGTACCGCCATGTCATGGCTGGAACCGGAAAACCAACGTCGTCCCACCGGCCTGTCGTCAAGGACGATTTCCACAGATCAATAAAAGAACCGTTGAAGTTTAGCGCTGCGCCTGCAGTCCAATCCTCCAGAATCCGCAAGCCGTTCACGGGCGATGCTGATGCTCCGGCTCCTCCGCCAATCACCGCCAGATTGTATGTGGTAGTTTGCGCAGATATCCTTGGATAAACTCCTCCCTGAGCATAGGCATCCTGCCACGACTTGGAGAGGAAGGTGACCGAGTCGCCAGCCACCAGCAAAGGCTCGACGATGTCTAGATTTACATCTCCCTCAATGTAAACCGGAAGATCGCTTGCCACGGTGAGCCCACCCTTCAGGAAAATCCGAGCGGCATTCCGCAGCCTCACGCAAGGCAAAACGCCATTTAAAACTCCATCAGGATCATCGCGCGTAATATACACAATGTTTGAACCTGGACCCGCCGCTCCAGGCCCGTACAGATTCGTCATAGCCGCCTGTAAGAGGTCAACATAAACATCAACCGGCAGCGCCACAGTCTTCTCCCTGAAGTCAAAGAATGACAGGCCACAGACATCATAAATACCCTGCGACGGAGCGTTTGTATCGAACAAATACTCTCCGGTTTCTGAGCGCTTTACAAAAAGGGGAACGCCATTCGTTTCGCCCCCGACCTTCAGAACAACATTCGAAAACCGCGCGCTCAAATCGTTGCCCGATGAGTCCTCCACGATAACCATCCCGTCGGTCAGAACGTGGAACCTGATGGCAGCCCTGCTGGCAAACTTCTCCGCTTCGACTTTTTCGTTATAACGGACATCATTGGTCGCACACACTCTCTCAATCATCGCCCGCCCCATCGCCCACGCCCCTGGCGGAATCCACTTCTGCACTCCATGTTCGCCAGAAAGAACATTGCCATTCCACCTTCTCAGCGCATCTTGCGCCCAAACATCGCTCTGGCTGTCATACACCTCATCATTCTCGACCATCGGTAAAAGTTCGCCCGCAATATTCTTGAATCGTGGAATCTGTCCTTTGTCCGTGCTGCGGCCGCGATCCAGAAGAATACGGCCTGCTGCCTCAACCTGACCGTGAAAAGTTACCGAACCGCCAACAACTAAATCGCCATTAACGTGCACAGGCCCATGCACATCCAGAGTGTTACCCGACACAATCGCCGTGTCGCCAGCCCCAAAAATGACAAAACGAATCATCGGAATCTCAAGGGCCCGAAGTTGGCGTTTGAGAACGCACCCAATTCCGGTCCGTGGATTCAGAGCGCCGCAGGTCACTGAGAAACGTTGCCATACGCCTTCCACAGAAAAATCCGCAGGGCCGTTTGTAACAGCCCCCCTTACGGCATCCGATTCGACCCGAAGCCTGAATGCTGGAACGCCTGAGGGGGTACGGTACACATACTCTCCCGAGCGGGGAGGCGGAGGTGGTATTGCATCGAAAATTTTCTGGAGCTCGTTGGTGTCAGCCTCAACCCACGATTTCTGAGCCATTAGAACGCTTTTCAACTTTGCAAGACCATAGTCCAGACCCGCCTCCGCCACAGCAAAAGCGCCTTCCTCCTCAGCCACGATTCTCGTAAGCCGCGCTTCGTGAGCGCTAAAAGATAAATAAGCCGCCACAATGGCGCTGCACACCAGGAGCACAATGAGCACGGCAATGAGAACGTTCGCCGCTCTGTTTGATGTATGCGATTTTTCACTCATTTGAATGCCGGTGCTACTGGCCGTGCCATCGAGATAAGTTGCGTGGCAGGACTGTAAACGCAACCAGCAGCCCTTCCCCGAATGAGCGCTTTGCATCATGCCCGCTTCCGCCCACACGAAAGGCCACTCTAATCCCACCTGATGGAGCCGGAGAAAAAACAGGAAGGCCACACTCCGGGGACACATAACCACACAACACTTTCTCGTCTCCAAAAACGGAAGTATCGGCATCGAAAACAATCACATTGTCACTAACAGTCTGAGGATCTCCCTCCTGAAAGCAAAGGGCAGCGACCCTGAGGTTCGGCATTACCAAGTCCACCCGTGTACCATTCACAACCCTAGCGGCCCTTGCCTCTTCAACACAGCGCTCAATCTTCTGCGCAGCCAGCCTGGCAATAGCGTTGGCCTGCGCCTGTTCAGCTCCGTCCCGCGATATGCGAGCCGCCATCCCCAATCCAATGAGCGATGTTCCGAGCGCAAGAGCCCCCAAAGACGCCGCTATCAGCAGCTCCGGCATGGTGAAACCGCTTCGGCTCCAATCGCCCTCTCTTCTCCGCATGTTGCTTCTAGCAAGCATTATTTTATAATCC
>CALETX010000229.1 GCA_937920455.1 uncultured bacterium | reverse complement strand
GTTCGCTCTTGGCGCGTGCGGTTACATCATCAAGCCGTTTGACGAGAATGAAATCCTCCATCATCTGGCTTTCTATTCCGCACCCTGCCCGCCGTCCCGTCCATCCACATCAGCAACCTGATCAAATGCGGCTTGCGGGGATTTGCGCTCACGGAGCTCGACCTTCACGAGCATCCCATAGAGTTACCGCAGTTGTAACAGCGATAACATGCTCCGTTGCGCACCGTGATCGCTCCACACAAATCACAAGCTGGTGCGTCTTCCATGAAGTGTTGAAACTGGTTGTCCACCCTCTTGTTTTCCTTGGCCTCCCGGTCGCGTGATCCGGCTGTTGGAATCTGAGCAGCGATTTTTGCCGACTCAACAGCGCCGCTCGTCGGCGCAGAAGCTGTCGGCCTCACATCCGCCACGCCTGGCAGGGCCGCCTTGCCGCCGGGGAAGGTCAGGTCAAGCCATCTGAAGATGTAATCAATGATGGATTTGGCGATCGGGATGTCCGGATTCTTGGTAAATCCGCTCGGCTCAAAACGGGAGTGCGCGAATTTCTTTACCAGCTCAGAAAGCGGCACTCCATATTGCAGACACAATGAAATCGCGGTCCCGAACGCATCCATCATCCCGCCTACCGTTCCGCCCTCCTTGCCCATTGTTATGAACAGTTCGCCAGGTCTCCCGTCTTCGTACAGTCCAACGGTCAGGTATCCTTCGTGCCCGGCTATTTCGAACTTGTGAGTGATCGAACTGCGTGTGTGTGGCATCCGTCGGCGGAAAGGCCCGGCCGGCACCGGCGTGGCGTGGAGTGGCTTCTTTTCGGCATCCTTGCCGCCGCTCGTGCTGAGAGGCTGGGTTCGCTTGGAGCCATCCCTGTATATGGCCACGGCTTTCAGCCCCATCTTCCATCCGTCAATGTACGCCTGCATAATGTCGTTGACCGTAACATCGTTGGGCATGTTGATGGTTTTGCTGATCGCGCCAGAAAGGAAGGGCTGCACAGCTGCCATCATCTTCAAGTGCGCTTTGTATGATATGAACCGCACGCCCTTTTTTGGTTTGAAGGCGCAGTCAAAGACAGGAAGATGCTCCGTCTTCAGGCAAGGGGATCCCTCGATAGTCTCGTTCTCGTCAACATACTTGACGATGGCCTCAACTTCTTCATGCGAATAACCCAGCTTTATCAGCGCCGGACGCAGCGTTTTGTTGACCAGCTTTATCGTACCACCGCCGGCAAGCTGCTTGTACTTGACCAGCGCAATGTCCGGCTCAACCCCCGTGGTGTCGCAGTCCATCATGAAACCTATTGTGCCGGTCGGAGCAAGCAGAGTCACCTGCGCGTTCCTGAAGCCCGCTTTCGGCGCAACGTCCAGAACATGACTCCAGATAGCTTCCGCCGCCTTCTTCAAGGCAGGAGGAGATCCTGCCGTATCGATCCCGCCCACTGCGTCCGCGTGCATCTTGATGACCTTCAGCATGCAGTCACGATTTTCCTGATAGCGCGGGAACGGCCCCTTCACACGAGCCATTTCCTGAGATACAGAGTACGCATGTCCTGTCATTATGGCCGTCAAAGCAGCAGCAAGCGCGCGTCCTTCGTTGCTGTCATACGGCAGACCGAACCGCATCAACAATGCCCCAAGATTCGCGTAGCCCAGACCCACTGGCCGGAAATCGTGCGAGTTCTGCGCTATTTCGCGGGTCGGATAGCTCGAGCTGTCAACAAGTATCTCCTGAGCAATAATGAAGAGTCGAACTACATGCCTGAAAAGATCAACATCGAACGTCTCATCCTTGGTCACAAACTTCATCAGATTGACTGACGCAAGATTGCACGCGCTGTTGTCAAGGAACATGAACTCCGAACACGGATTACTCGCATTGATCCTCCCGCTGTTCAGACAGGTGTGCCACTTGTTGATTGTCGTGTCGTACTGAAGCCCCGGATCGCCGCACACGTGGGCGGCCTCGGCTATCAGCCGCATCAGTTCCCTGGCCTTGTGAGTCTGGACCGGTTCACCGGTGGTCACGGCGCGGGTCTGCCACGAACCATCATTCTCCACAGCCTGCATGAATTCATCCGTCACCCGCACGGAAAGATTGCAGTTCTGAAACATCACCGAGTCATACGCCTCGCCGCCGAATGAGCCGTCGTAACCCTGCTCAATCAGAGCCCACGCCTTCTTTTCCTCCTTCATCTTGCACGTGATGAATTCGACTATGTCGGGATGCCAGACTTTCAGACTCTGCATTTTCGCGGCACGTCTGGTCTTGCCGCCTGACTTTATCACCGCCGCAACCTGATCAAACACCCTCATGAAACTGAGGGGCCCCGAGGGCGTCCCGCCGCCGGAAAGTTTTTCGCGGCTGCTCCTGAGCGTGCTCAGATCGGTTCCCGTGCCGGAGCCGTATTTGAACAGCATAGCCTCGCTGGCTGCAAGGCGCATGATATCCTCCATGGTGTCGTCCACGGACTGGATGAAGCATGCAGAAGCCTGGGGATTTTTATACGAGTTTTCCGCCTTGGTTATGGCGCCGACAGTTTCGTCCCAGCAGTAGCTGGTCCGACTACTGGAAGCATAGCCGTAGACCTGGTACAGTCCCACGTTGAACCACACCGGGCTGTTAAACGACCCGTACTGGTTC
>CALETX010000228.1 GCA_937920455.1 uncultured bacterium | reverse complement strand
GAAGCAGCCTTGGCTGAGATGGCTGCCGTGCGCGAGAGAATTCAGACTGCGGAACAGGCTGTGGGGCAGGCCGAAGAGAGCTTTCGAATAGTGAGGGAGAAATACGATCTGGGTAAGGGCACTCTGACCGATGTTTTGGATGCCCAGACAGCCATGGTTTCGGCCCAGACCGTTCGTGCTCGCGCTTTGGCCGATCTGGCCGTGGCGGAGGCGCGGTGCAAATTGGCGGTGGGAGAAATATTGCCATGAAAGTGAAACGGACGGACCTGAGAGTATCTTGCCAAGAGGCGGAGCTCGCGAAGATCGCGCAGCCATTGGGATTTTCGCGTTTCGGCGGGGGGATGCGCATGGGATGTGGCCGACAGGCATGGTCTATTCTTGCGCGCGTCATTCCACTTTTGCCCCTTCTTTTGACAGGCGCAGGTTGCGGCCGTAGCAAGTCGGGCGCTGGCGCGCAGACTCAGAAGCCTGTGCCGGTGGTGCATGTGGCGAAGGCCGAAACGCGCGATCTGTCGAAGATAATGACCTATACTGGGTCTGTGGAGCCTGTGAAGGTTGCGCGGATGGCGTCGCCGGCTGAGGGGCCGATAGCGGCGTGTTCGGTGCGCGAAGGCGATCAAGTGAAAAAAGGCCAGATTCTGGTGAAAGTGGGTCGCAGCCGCATTGTTGAGTCCGGGCTTGAAGCGGCGCAGGAGGAGTTGCGGCGGCAGGAGGCCGAGTTCAAACGCGTCGAGCAACTGGTCAAGAGCGGGGCGCTGGCCGCTGAACAGATGGAAGTTGCCAGGGCGAGCCTCAAGCGCGCAGAAGCGCAAGTGGCGGCGATGGAGACAGGTGCGAGCGACTATGAAATTGCGGCGCCATGGGACGGGGTGATTTCCAAGGTGTGGATCGCGGAGGGCAACTACGTTGCTCCACGGGCGCCGTTAGTGGAGATGTACGATCCGGCGAGCCTTGTTGTGCGTATTTCAGTTCCGGAACAGCATGCGCTCTCGCTGCATGCTGATCAACCTGTTAGCGTCACTCTGGACGCTTATCCCGGCCGACGATTTCAAGGGCGAGTTGTCCGTGTCTATGCCGAGCTGGAGCGCGCAACCCGCACGTTGACGGTGGAGGCGGTTCTGGAAGAGGAGACTAAACTGCTCAGCGGCATGTTTGCCAGGGTTGACGCGGCTGTACAGACGATGACGAATGCGGTTGTGGTTCCGGAAGGGGCGCTGATTGTGTTGCCCAATGGCGAGACGGTGGCGTTCGTGCTGGAAGGTGAGCAAGCTGTTCGCCGCAAGGTGGATGTGGCGATGGAAGCAGGCGGGGCAGTGGCTGTTGGGAGTGGAATTCGGAGCGGCGAAATGGTGATTACGCGCGGCAATGAAGCGCTGAAGGACGGAATGAAGGTTCAGGTCATGGGGCAAAAGAAGAAAGAGACCGGCGGCCCAACAGACGCGACTGGCTCGGCTTCGGAAGCGGCTGGCACTGACAAACCCGCCGGAAATGAGAAACCGGCATCATGAAGATTACGGAGATAAGTTTGAAGCGCAAGGTTGCGGTGTCCGTGCTTACGGTGGCCGCAATCGCGCTGGGCATTTTTTCCCTTCCGCGCCTGGATGTGGATTATCTGCCGGACATCACCTATCCGATGGTAAAGATCCACGTGTGGTGGAGAGGCGCCACGGCCGAGGAAATCGAGACGAATATTGCCGATCCGCTCGAGCGCGCGATGGCGACCGTTGACAACCTGGATTACCTTGATTCGTCGTGCATTGAGGGCATGTACACGCTGCTTGTGAATTTCCGTTACGGAGTTGACGTTGATGTGGCCTATACTGATGTGATGGCGATTATGGGCCGAGTGGCCCGGCGTTTGCCTCCGGATATTGACCCGCCAGTTGTGATCAAAGCGGACCCGTCACAGCTGCCGGTTATGGAAGTTGCACTTGCTTCTGACCGGCGGAGTCTGATCTGGCTGCGCGACTGGGCTGAGAATTGGCTGGTGGATCGTTTGACTTCCGTGCCGGGGACCGCCGGCGCAGAGGTGGTTGGCGGTCTTAAGAGGGAGATTCGCGTGCATCTGGACCCTGAGCGGCTGGACGCCTACGGAATTTCTCCAGACAAGGTTGTCGCCGCGATTCGTGACGAGAACCGCCAGATTTTTGCTGGGCGGGTGACGGTTGGAACGCGGGAGATCATAGTGCGCACCATGGGCGAATTCGACAATCTGGACGAGATTCGCAACACGGCCATAGCGCGCGGCAGGAGCGGCGATCTCGTTTATGTGCGCGACGTGGCCAGGGTCGAGGATTCCCATGAAGAACTGCGTGTCAATACGCGGTTTAACGGCCGGCCTTGCGTCAAGGTCAACGTTCTGAAGCAGGCCGAAGCCAACACTGTCAAGGTCGCCAGGGGTGTGAAGGCCAAACTGGAAGAGCTTCGATCTGAGGTTCCCCCTGACATAGAGTTTGGGGTTGTTGAGAATCAGGCCGACTATGTAATGGGCGCCACCATGAGCGTGCGGGATTCAGCCATTCTTTCGGCAATTCTGGTTGTTCTGGTTATTTACCTGTTCCTTGGGCACTGGCGGCAGGTGGCGGTGATGCTGGTGGCCTTGCCGGTGACTCTGCTGGCGAATTTCTTCCTGATGTACGTGGCCGATTTCTCGCTGAACATCTTTTCTCTGGGCGGGCTTGTTGTTGCGCTGGGCGTTATCCTGGATAACTCGACGGTGGTTCTGGAGAACATTACGCGGCTCAAGCATGAGGCGGGAAGTCTGCGCCGGGAGGCGGCGGACGATATTGTTTTGAGGGGGACATCTGAAGTCGGTCCGGCGATTGTGGCTGCGACCTTAACGTTTTTGGGGATCTTCCTGCCGTTTCTGATTGTGCCTGGCCTTGCTTCTCTTTTGTTCAAGGAACTGGTGCTGGTCATAGCGTTCATAGTGCTTCTTTCCCTGTTGATAGCTGTCACCTTGACGCCCTTCCTGGCCGACCTGCTGGTGGCGCGAGAAAAGCAGAAGGGCCGTAGTCGAGGGCTGGTTGGAGTGTTCGATCTGATTGTGGCTCGTATGACTGCCGGCTATGGGGCTTTGCTGACTGTGGCCATGAAAGCGCGATGGGTCCTGCTGGTTGTCTTCTCGCTGTTATTCGTGGGCGGATTCTGGCTTGCGAAGCAGGCCGGTTCTGAGTTTTTGCCGAAGGTTGACGATGGTCGTGTGATGGTGAAGCTCAAGATGCCCGCGGGTACAGCGGTTGGGGAGACGGATCGGATTCTTGCGGCTGTGGAGGAACAGGTCAGGGGCCTGCCGGAGGTTGAAAGCATCTTTACAATGGCGGGTGGCAGGGTATGGGGACTTGCTACATATGAGATTGCGGAAGAGGGCGAAGTTGACATTCAGTTGGTTCCGAAGAGCAAGCGAGATATAAGCACGCAGGCTTTTGTGGAGAAGATCAAGCCTCTGGTGAAGAAAGCAATGGCTCCGGGCGCCAAGATGCCTGTTATGCAGATGAAGATCAAAGGCATTCGGCAAATCGGTCAGCAGGATGTGGAGGTCAAGATTCAAGGGTCTGAGATCATGCCGATCTATGACTTTGCCAGGCAGGTTGCGGCCAGGCTCAGTGAAACGCCTGGACTGAGCGGAGTGAACATCTCGATGGACATGACAAAACCTGAATATCGGATTTATGTTGATCGCTCACGGGCGTCGGCAATCGGGATTACAGTTGGGAAGATAGCCTCCACGCTGAGGGGGCTGGTGGGGGGCGTAGTTGCGACGGAGTATAGGGAAAGGGGTGAATACTACGACATTCGCATGATGGTTCCGGAGCCGGCTTTGGCGTCGAAGGAGGATGTGGAGAATCTTGTATTGGAATCGCGGGAGGGCAGGGCCATTCGTGTGCGCGATATCGCCGAAGTTCGGCGTGCGGTTGGGCCGGTGGAGATTGCCCGCGAGAACCAAATCAAGCAGGTAATTGTGCGGGCGGATTCATCCGGGGTTAGCGTTGGGGAGGCGGTTCGTCGGGCGGAAATTGCCGTGGCATCCCTGCAGCGTCCACCTGGCGTCAGCTTTGCCATGGGCGGGCAGGCGCAGATGATGGAGGAGAACAGGCGGACGATGTCGCTGATTCTGGGTTTTGCGACGCTTTTTGCGTATGTTGTGCTGGCCATTCAGTTTGATTCATTTTTGCTTCCCTTGCTGGCGATGGTGAACATTCCTTTCGCCCTTACGGGCGCATTTGGATCTTTGCGCGTGTTTGATATTCCCATCGGTGTTACGGTGATGATCGGACTTGTTGTTATGATGGGGGGCATTGCTTCCCAGGGTGTCGTGTTGCTTACGCTGGCGGAGGAGCTGCGTCGGGGAGGGTTGACGCCTCTGGAAGCGGTCAAGAAAGCGGCGCCTATTCGCTTGCGGCCCATTTTGATAACGCAACTGACCACCGTGTTGGGCCTTTTACCGCTGGCAATGAACCTGGGCGAAGGGGGAGACATGCTACAACCTATGGCTATCGCGGTGATCGGGGGGCTGCTTTATTCACTGTTGCTGACGCTGTTTTTCCTGCCCGCGGTTTATGCTGTATTTGTCCGGCAGAAGGCAGAAATCGTGTCGTGATGGCGACGATGTTGGAGGAAGGAGAGTGATGAAATGAAGAGAACAGGAACGATTATTCTTGCTTGGTTGGTTGTCGGGATGGTTGCGATCAGTCAGAGTCAGGACGCTGCTTCCGTCCCCCCATCGCTCGCGGCATTCGATGAAGACGTGGCAGTGTGCCGGCGCGTGATGCGTGAATACTGCGCGATTGCGCAGAAAATGGCGTCTTTGCCGGCCGTGGACAAGGATCAGCAGGCAGAGGGACTCAGGCTTCTCGCGGAGGCGAGAAAACTCTGGGCGGAGATCCAGATCAAGTATGCGTCGAATGCACCTGTCGAATACTCGAAAGACAAAATGTTCAAAGCGCGGCTTGGCGACATCGGCAATGCGCTTGAGGATATGGAAAAAGCGCTCGCCGCGGGGGATGCGCGGCGTTCTTTCATGGCCTGCGGCTTTGGATGCGGCCTTTTCACGCAAATGCACGAGCAGAATGGGCTGAACTATGCGCTCGACAAGCTTTTCCACTTGCGGGCGGACATCAGGACAACCGAAGCGGTTATGAAAACGCAGGGGCTGGCAGGCGTACTCCAGCGGATGCCTGGCCTGTTGCAGAAGCGCGACGCTGTGTTGCTGGCACCGCCTCCGTTTGCTGCTGACAGTCCGAGAGCATCTGAGTACTTCGAAGCCATCGAAGAGCTTTCGCGGGCGGTGGACAGGCTTGCGCTGGCCGTGGCTGCGGG
>CALETX010000227.1 GCA_937920455.1 uncultured bacterium | reverse complement strand
AGTCACCACGTGGATCGCTGGTGGTGCGGGGTATTGGACGAATGCCTCGAACTGGTCTGCCGGAGTTCCAGGGGCAAGTGACGACGCCGTGTTCAACTCCTCCAGCACCCATTCGTGTCTGATTGACGGAGATGCATCAATCCAAAGCCTCACCATTGCGGACACATACGCCGGCTCTTTGAGTTTTGTCACAGGAGTCGCAGCCAGCTTGTCCATCAGCCAGGATCTGTACCTCGGGTATGGTTCACGCATTGTCTGCACTTACGTGAGCACAAACGACCTTGGAACAGGACGAGTGATCACTGTCGGCGGCAATGCAACCATCAACGGCATATTAGATGCGAAAGGACAGGGATTCCCTTATAACTCTTCGTTTGCTGGATACCGCGGGCCTGGTTCGAAAATCAATGGCAGTTGGACGTCAGCTCACGGCGGTCTGGCGGGCGATGAGGTCGGTGATGTGTACGGTTCGGTGACGAATCCGGTCTCGCTTGGCAGCGGAAGCTATGAGAATAACGGCGGCGGCGCGATCAAACTGGACGTGGGCGGAACGCTTACGGTCAATGGAACAATTACAGCCATTCCAACGCTCACCGGTGTTCATGGCGCGTCCGGAGGCAGTATATGGCTGAACTGCGCAACCTTTGCTGGAACGGGCCTTGTGACCGCTGCGGCAGGAAAAATCTCTTCATGGGGTCAGGGTGGCGGCGGCGGGCGGGTGGCGATAACGTACTCGAACAAAACCTTTACCGGCAGGGTTTCTGTGGATCGCGGAGTTGGCACTATGAGCATCGGCCAGCCGGGAACCCTGTGGGAACCCGGACGTTTTACGAATCCGGTCGAGGACGTTGTTCTGGATGGAGTCGGTTTTCAGTACTTCTTCCCTTCGAGCGCCTCAAACTTTGTCTGGAGCGTGACACTCACAAACAATGCCGATCTCTTTGTGCATGATTTTACCAACGGCACGTTGATACTGACCAACATTATGGTCAGCGGAAACCCGTCGAGATTGCGCTTCGACATAGATGAGCGCGGCCGAAGGTGGCGGCGGTTTGGTTTGAATTCGGTCGCTGTTTCTGGCGGCCTCATAAATGTGCGGGGTTCGACGTCAGTGGTTGCTTTCTGCGACGGGCCAGGGGGGGTTGGGTCAGCCGGTGTTGATGTTTCCCTTACGGCAACGTCCTCGCTTTATCTCGCCGCCACGACTCACGTCCTGCGCGCGCTGTATATTGACCCCTCGAGTCGCCTTTATGGCGTTCCCGGCAATACCAATGCGATCAACTCTGATTCAGGCGGCACCGCGGGTGTGCCGCACGGAGTCGGAATGGTCATAACCTGCGCGACAGCGGTTGTGAGCGGGGCAGTGGATGTTTCTCATATGGGGTTCTGGTGGCGGTGCGGGCCGGGCCACGGAAGAGTTGACGGCTGGTGGGACGGCGGCGGCTACGGCGGCGAAGGAGGACACCAAATCTTGCCAGCGCTAGGCTCCGGACAGCCTTACGGTTCGCTGACCCGTCCCTCAGCTCTTGGCAGCGGATGCAGCATTGGCACTTATGGCACCAACACATCGGGCGGCGGGGCGATAAAACTGATCGCAACTAACAGTCTGCATCTTGACGGCAATATCAGGGCTGATGGCGGAACGCATGGCACCTATGGCGGCGCGTCAGGCGGCAGCGTGTGGATCATTGCGCATACTTTTACAGGCACTGGAGTCGTTCGGGCGGCCGGCGGTAATGGTAATTTGACCGGTACTCACGGCGGCGGAGGAGGAGGCCGTGTGGCGATAGAGTATGTGAACTCAGGTTTCTCCGGCTCCATAAGCGTATCGAACGGCTTTTCTCTCACCAGCGCCGCCATTGCGCGTACAGGCACAATCTTCATGTGTCATTCGCCAGTGATGGGTGCTTGTTCGCTTGGAGCCAACGGCAGGACCTTGAGAACGACTCTGTCTGTCGAAAGCAATGACGTCAATCTCACACGAAATGTGTTGCTGTGGGACAGATCACTTGCATGGGAGGAATCCTGTATGCGCGTTTCGTCCGGCAATGTTGTGACGAATATGGCAAACTACCTGGTTGGCGGACTGAGTCCTCATGCCAAGTGCACAATCTATCTTGATAATGTTCCGCTGGCCGGTCCGACGACAAACGCCGACGAGAACGGCTTTTTGTCGTTTTCAGTGCCGCTGACGGAGCCCACACACACAATAGTCGTCCAGCTTCCTCCACCCGGCACGCTTTTCGTGATACATTGATAAGTCTGTCCGGACGTTTGCTCGCATCCATCTCCCGAGCCGGCATATATTTTGCTCGAAAGGATCGCTTGTGATTTGAGGGAAAGGGGGGACAAGTGGATATCCTGGCTCATGGACTTTACAGCGTTGTGCTGTGCAGCAAAATGCGAACCACAGCCGCAAATGGAGTTACCGGACCGCAACTTGATCGCAAATCCGCCTTGGCCGCGATAGCCTTTGGCCTGCTGCCCGATATTCTCTCGATGGGGCCAGCTTTTGTGCGACATATGTTGATTGCAGATGGCGGGCATTTCTTCGTCGCATACGGCGGCTCCGACCTCGTATTGTACAGACTGACGCACAGCCTGATTGTTTCGCTTGCGTTTTCAGGGGTGATCTTGTTGGTCGGCCGTGCGTTTTTCTTGCCGTCACTGGCATGGCCGCTGCATGTAGTGTGCGACATGTTCACCCACAGCGCATCTAAGTTCCGCACCACCGTTTTTTATCCGCTTTTTTCCTGGGGATTCAACGGTCTTAGATGGTGGGAGCATCCTGAAGTGATCGCAGTGTACTGGGTCATAGTTGGTTTTTTGTGGTTGGCAAGAATGGGGCTTGCCCGCCATAGTTTCAGCCGGGATTGAAGGATTCTATGTTTCACCGGTCTTGAATACTTACGTGAGCGTCTGGGGCGAGATTTGGTTGTAAGTTCAACCGATATCGGATGTTTTAACGCAACAGACCTGAACAGGGAGGCAAGGTTATGCACCTCACGCTGCCTGTGGACGAAAGGGTTTATTTGCGAGATTTGGCAAAGAGGCAGGCCGAATACGCCGCCCTCCCGGTAATGCAGAAAAGGCGGCAGATGTGGCTTGATCTCAACGACGAAAAGCCAGGCGCCGAACCGCCCGTGGTGATCGAGACATGGACTTTTGACAGAGATTTCATGCCGCCCTCGGTCTTTCGCTGTCACACAGACCTGGGCCGTGCCATCGAAGGCCAGTTGCTGCGCCGCATCAGACAGTTTGAACTGATAAACGACGATTCAGTGATTCCGGATACGTTCGACATGCATTGGTCGGTAAGCATTGATGATCTTGGAGTAAAAATCGGCAGAGAAACTGTGAAGGATGCGCAGGGATATGAGCTAGGTTATCATTTCCTCCATCCCATCAAGGATCTCAAGAAGGATTTTTCTCTGTTGAAGCCGGCGACATGTACGGTGGACAAGCAAGCCACCATGGACCGCAAAGCGTTTTTCGAGGAACTCTTCGATGGGATTCTGAAAGTTCGCCTCTGCTCGGACATAATGGGATCAACCTGCCTCACACAGCGTGTGGTGCAGTTAATGGGCATGGAGGCGTTCTTTACGGCCATGTGCGATCAGCCCGATGATGTTCACCGCCTTATGGCCTTCTTGCGCGATAACTGCCTGCGCGTGATGAAATGGGCGGAAAGCGAAGGACTCCTGCGGCTGAACAATCAGCCTGGCGACACCAACGCCTCAAGCGGCAACATGACCAGCCGCCTTCCCGCGCCCGGCTTCAGCGGCGAGGCGGCGAGGCTTTGCGATATGTGGGGCGCCGCCAACAGCCAGGAGACAGTCGGTGTTTCGCCGGAAATGTTCCATGAGTTTTGTTTTCCATACTACAGGGATATTTGTCAACCGTTTGGATTGCTCTACTGGGGATGCTGCGAGCCGGCGCATCCTTTCTGGGACGACATCCGCAAGTTTCCGCATCTCAAGAAGGTCTCAATATCCCGCTGGTGCGATCAAAAGTTCATCGGGGAGGCGATGCGGGGAACAGGGCTCGTTTTCTCGCGCAAGCCGGACCCGAAGTTTCTTGGCGTGGACGCTAAGTTAGACGAAGAGGCATGGGCCAGGCACATCAGAGAGACGCTCGAAGCCGCGAAGGGAGTTTTTCTGGAATTCATCGTGAGGGACGTGTACACTATTCATGGCGATTTGCAAAAACCGCGGCGTGCCGTAGAAATAGCGCGCCGGGAGATATCAAACCACTATAAGGGGTAAGGAGGTTGGCAAATGCAACGCAGCAAATCCTGCCTTCAAACATGTCGCCGTTTTGTTTTCCTATTTGGCTTTTTTGTCATAGGTGAGAGATGCCATGCCGCAAGTGAGCCGATGGCGTTT
>CALETX010000226.1 GCA_937920455.1 uncultured bacterium | reverse complement strand
TTGGCAGATCGCTGATCATTTCCGGTTGCGGATCAAGCCGGCGAAACACAAAGCCATCGGCCGATACCCAAAAAACCAAACGTTTCGGACCAACCGGGTCGTAATTTGCAGTATGCTTCTCACCGCTCAACGCCTCGCTCTGCACCATTTTGATTCGCTCGCTGGCGGGTGCTCCCGCTCGAGTGTCCACCCACGGAGCACATGGAAATGAAAAGCGTGGGTCACCATCCTCGGTGACAATGATGTTATTGTCCGGCCAATCAGGCCGGCGGACAAGATTCAGCGCCGGTTTGGTCCAAGTCAAGCCCCCGTCTTGACTTTCTGCAACGCAGGCTACGCCGTCGTTACGGTGAGTAACAGACCAGCCTCTATAGTATAACAGC
This sequence comes from uncultured bacterium, assembly GCA_937920455.1. Taxonomy (GTDB): domain Bacteria; phylum Verrucomicrobiota; class Kiritimatiellia; order UBA8416; family CALETX01; genus CALETX01. Next base: position 3,064 of record CALETX010000226.1, on the reverse strand, counting down.
AGTCGGCCACCGTGGGCCTCAATTACCGACATCCCGAAGTTGGCGGAGCCTTCCCATGGCCTGTCGGCTCGAATGACCACGCCCCCGGACACAGGCTCATGCAACCGAAGCACCGTCCCTTTGAGCCGCTCTGTCACCAGTCGGTCAACAAACAGTTCCCTTCGATCACCAATATCAATCACCTTCATCGTGTTTCCCTTCAGATCTAATCTCTTATTCTATGTCTCCCAAAGCCCCCTGTACTGGAGGCCTGTGCGACACCATTGGCCACGATACTATTACTCTTCCCCGAAGAGATAAAGAACGTATGTGGTCGCAAGTCGGTTGCGCTGCAAACAGTTCTTGGGATGGCCGCGTCCGATTACCAGGCGAATCAGGACCATCCTCACTTGATCACCCTGGCCAAACGCCGATCACGCCCATTCAAGGCCCACTTTCACACATCGACAACGCTGGCCAGGCCTGGCGTAAGAAAATGAGGATAGCCCTCAGCCATCTGAACTTGACCTCCCCCATACAACAGTGTAGCCAGTCAGGAATGGATTTGCGCCCTGTGATCTTTGTCTCGTTCATGCAACGACTGCACAGTTATGGATTTGTTGAGCCTTGTCTGTAATGGTTATTATTCACGTACAGGGAAAATTCGCCGATGAAAGAGCTCGAACGCTTCATTGCGTGTATGGAATATCATGCTGTTGATCGAGTCCCCAATCACGAACTGGGAGTCTGGGGCCAGACACGGGCGCGATGGGAACAAGAGGCGCCGGAGGTTGTGCGGAGTTTTGGTTGGCGGTGGTTCCATGAAGAGCCTGCTCTCAAACTGGACAGAAGAGAATACATCCCTATCAACTACGATTTCGTCCCGCCTTTTGACACCGAAATTCTGGAGGAAACTGATGAATATGTCATCGCCCGCAACTCCAAGGGAATGGTCACCAAAGCCCGCAAAGAAGGAACCGCCTACGGAACGAGAATGTGCATGGATCAGTATCTGGACTTTCCCGTAAAGAATCTTCAGGATTTCCGCGAACTTAAGAAACGTCTCATAGCCGCCTTTCCCGAACGTTATCCGCCGGATATCAATGCGCGTATTGCCTCTTGGAAAAAAAGGAGTTGCCCGCTGGTGCTCGGCGAAAACTGCTCGGCAAACGGTTTTTACTGGCGCGCCAGAGAGTGGATGGGGACAGAAAACCTGTCCTACGCATGGTATGACCAACCCGATCTTATGCACGAAATGATGGAATTCTTCGCCGATTTTATCATTGAAACCAGCAGACCAGTCCTGGAGAAGATAAACGTCGAATACTTCACTTTCAACGAGGACATGGCTATGAAAGGCGGCCCTCTGCTGGGACCTGACACCTTCAGGACCTTCATTTTCCCACACCTGAAACGCATGATCTCGTTCTTTAAGAGCCACGGTGTAAGATATGTCGCCGTTGATTCTGATGGCGATCCAACCCCCCTCATCCCTCTGCTTATGGACGCCGGCGTTGACATTCTGTGGCCTGTTGAGCGCGCTGCCGAGGTGAGCCCACAACAATGGCGGCAGCGCTTCGGAAAGAGTCTTCGTCTGTGGGGTGGAGTGGACAAGCGGGTTTTGTGGCAAGGCCGGGAAGCAATCAAGGCGCACCTTCGGGAGTTTATTCCGCTGATTGAAGAAGGCGGCTTCATTCCGACCATTGACCATACTGTGCCCCCCGAGGCATCATGGGATGATTTCAAGTTCTACATGGAAAAGAAAATTGCCCTGCTTGAAGGCAGATTCGGAGAACTGGAATGATGTCGAGCTCAGCCGAACCAGGGTCATACACAGAGCGGCAACGACCTGGCCTAACAACCAACGTTGCGACCGCGCTTATGGCTTTCTTTCTCATTGGCGCGATCTCCCTCGCCATTGCTATCGTGCCGCCCGAGTCCGCAATGATGCCACGGTGCCCGATTCGTTCTCTTACGGGATTTTATTGCCCTGGATGCGGACTGCTCCGCGCGCTTCACGCTGCGGCTGGAGGCAGGCTTGTGGAGAGTGTGTCATTCAACGCGCTGCCCCTGTTGATCGCGCCTTTCCTGCCTTTATTCTTGAAGGCCAGAAGCGAACGGAGCCGGTGGATCATCTCTGCTGCGATGCTTGTGATTGCAGTGCTATTCGGCGTGATTAGAAACATCCCCTGCCATCCATTCACCATGCTTGCGCCTCATGGGGAATGACGCCGGGAGATGATCACTCATCGCCAGCAAAGTTCGTTATAGACCTGGTTGTAATAAAGCGCGTTATCAACGGGAGTATTGCAGGGGATCATGTTTGTCACGCCAAAGATGAAGCCTGGACATTGCTTGCCGATCGCCATGCACCGCTCCACTTCGGCGCGAATGGCGCTCTTTGGGCCGCTCAGCAGGACATGAGTATCGGCGTTGCCTATGAAAAAGTGTGTCCGACCGTATTTCTCCGACACGTAGCTCATATCAGTTAGCGGCTCCATGAAAAAACCATGGACGCCGCAAGCAGCAATATCATCTATGAACTGCGTGTAGTTACCGTCAGAGAGAAACAGAATTTTTTGACTCCCTCGCGCGAGGATCGGCTCGTAAAGCCTACGCAGGTTGGGAAAAATATACGTTCTGTACCACTCCGGGTGAAATATCGGCCCCTGTGTCCACACAATGTCGTCGTGGCTGTAGATGAGAGAAACATCGGCTTCGGCAAGAGCGTCATAAAACTGCTGCATCCATTCGCGGTAACGATTAAGAACTTCGCCGGTCCGTTTCGGATCAAGGCCCGCCATCGTGAGCAGCATGTCCCAGCCGAAGATGTAGATAAGGCCTGTGAGCAACGTGATGTACGTCCCTGTCATCACGAGAGTATCAACATCCTGGTCGAGTTGTTCCTTGTAATGACGCTCGAACCTGGCGATAAGGTCCTTCTTGTCGTACCATCCGAAAACTTCCCGCGGATCAAACTTGAACGCCTCTTCCGGATCGGTGAATGCCGGAGGGCCTGGTTGCGCCATGTCATATCCGCCTGCCTCGTAAGTCGCATGCCCCATTTGTGTGCGGCAGGCTGACA
>CALETX010000225.1 GCA_937920455.1 uncultured bacterium | reverse complement strand
CATATCCGCCGATGTTGCCAGAGCGGTGAAAATGTATGTTGACTGGACAGGAGACACTGATTTCCTGATCTCGCATGGTGCGGAGATCGCGCTAGAGACCGCTCGTTTCTATGCCAGCCGTGCGGAATGGAATCCTGCGGCGCGCGCGTGGGAAATCAGGAGGGTTGGATGTCCGGATCAATATCACACGTGGGCAGACAACAACGCATTCATCAACCGAATGGCGCGTTGGAACCTGCAATGGGCTTCGAAGCTCGCGCGCATGTCGGAACTAAGGCCCCTGCTGCGCAGAATCGGCCTGACGGCTGGGGAATTGCGTAAGTTCTCACTTGTGGCCGAAGGATTGCGCGGGCCGTTAACAGACAGGAGCGGCGTTATCGAGGAGTTCGACGGCTTCTTCAATTTATCTCCTGATATTCGAGGCGTGAGCGAGCTTTACTGTTCCCATACTCAGGCTGTGAAGCAGCCCGACGTGCTTGCACTGTTCCTGCCTTTTCGGCATGAGCTGACGCGGCGGGTAATGGCAGCCAACTTTCGTTTCTATGCGCCGCGGACACTTCACGGTTCCTCCTTGAGCCTGGCCGGCATGGCTCTTGCCGCGGCCCTTGCCGGACTGGAAGATGAGGCCACGGACTGCTTCGAGCGAGGCTCGCGGATTGACCTGGACGATATGAACAATAACACCAGGCTCGGCGTACATCTTGCGGGCTACGCCGTTTTGTGGTCCGCTCTGACGTTCGGCTTTGGAGGCTTGGACCTCTCGCCAGGCGGAGTATCACTGACTCCCACGTTGCCGCGTAGATGGAGTCATGCGGATTTTGCGTTCCATTGGAATGGAAACAGAGTGCAAGTCTGTTTGTCTCCAACGGAACTGGAGATAAGGGCGGATGATCTAAATGGGGGTCGCGTTCCAATTACTATCTCGGGAAATCAGCGTTGCCTGCTCAATCCCGGAGAGCTCAGAAGATATGCCGTCAGACAAAAGACATGAGAATGTGGTGCCGATAGCATTCATCGGTCACGTATGTTTTGATGAGATAACGCCATTTGGAGGTTCCACGACCGTCGCCCCTGGAAGCGCAGTCTTGTGTGGCGCCATGGTTGCCGCAAGGCTCGGAGTTTCCTGCACAGCGCTGACTCGGATGAACGAGTCTGACGCAGAGATTATTACGCCTCTTAAAGCGGCGGGTGTGAGTGTGATGGTCAGTTATACGACGCGCACGACTTACGCCATTGTTCGCCACCACAGCGAAAACCCGGACGAGCGTGAGCTTTACGTGAAGGAAAACTCGGGTTTTTTTGTGCCGGATGATCTTCCTGCCGGGTTCCGCGCGCATACAGTCCATCTGGCAGGAATATCGGACAGAGAGTTTACATTGAATTTTTCAAGGCTGGTAAGGGAGAGATGCAATGTGCTGAGTTTTGATTTTCAGAGTCTGGTGAGGGTTATAGGGCCCGGCGGTCGGATAGTTTTTACTGCCAATCCCCTTGCGCGTGATTTCGCGAAACTTGTTGACTGCGCAAAACTGGACGTGGTGGAGGCGAGGTTGTTGACTGGAACCTCTGACCCTGTGGATGCCGCCAGAATTGTGCGCGGTTGGGGTCCGCGTGAGGTTCTTGTGACTGATCGCGGCGGTATCGTCGCCGCAACGGATGATGGGATCTTCAAGGCGTCATTCTGTAGTCGCTCTTTGGTCGGACGGACAGGGCGGGGCGATACTGCAATAAGCGCATACTTGTGCCGAAGATTGGCTCATGGACCGCGGGAATCAGTGGCATTTGCCGCCGCAGTTGTGTCTGTGAAAATGGAGCGGCCCGGCCCCTTTTCTGGGGATATGGCCGAAGTAGAAGAACGGCTCCACGAAACGAAGGTTATTGACGTGGATATTGCATAGGTTATTTTGACTTTTGATGAAAGTTCTTGTTGTGGGTGGGGGCGGGCGCGAACACGCGCTTGCCTGGAAAATAGCGGCTGACAGCAGCAAGCCGAGGGTGTACTGCGCCCCCGGCAACGCAGGCACATTGGCAGTTGCCGAGAATATCGCTATTTCTGCTGAGGACATAGCCGCCATTGTGAGCTGGGTGCGCGCAAGCAAGCCTGATCTTGTTGTCGTGGGGCCGGAGGCACCTCTATGCGCTGGTTTGGCCGATCGTCTGACAGCCGAGGGGGTAAGGGTTTTTGGTCCGACAGCCGCGGCAGCGAGGCTTGAAGGCAGCAAGGTCTTTTCCAAGGAAGTCATGCAGGCGGCGGGAGTTCCGACTGCTGAGGCGAGGATTTTCAGCGATGCTGTCAGCGCCAAGGCCTATGTGAAAAGCCGTGGCGCACCGATAGTTGTCAAGGCCGATGGCTTGGCTGCCGGCAAAGGTGTCGCCGTCTGCAAGACGGTTGAGGAAGCCGAGAATGCAATTGAAGATGCGATGACAAGAGGCGTGTTCGGAGATGCCGGCAGAAGGGTGGTTGTGGAAGATTGTCTTCAAGGCGATGAGGCTTCAATTCTTGCGCTTGTGGACGGT
>CALETX010000224.1 GCA_937920455.1 uncultured bacterium | reverse complement strand
CGCGGAAGACCGTCTAGAGCTCTCACAACCACGCCGCAAGGCATGATGAAGACGAGCTTCGAATAACGCTCAAAAATGCTCCTGGTGAGCGGAACTATGGCTTTAAATCGCACGCCCATGAACCTCTCCGAAACATCAGCATGCAGGAACAGATCATGGGAACCTATCTCCGCCGCCAAACGTTCCGCTAGTCTGGCCCCCAAGTTCGACAACGTTATTACGGCAGTCCCCTTCATCACTCTGTTCCCCTGCGGTAATTGTGCGAAAATGCAGCATTATACAGACGGGACGCACTCTCAATGGGACCCAATGCCCGCCCAACAATGATTACCGCCGTATTGCGGATGCCAGCCTTCGCAACTTGTCCGGCAATGTCGGAAAGTGTGCCTCGCAGGATCTGTTGATCCGGCCAGGATGCCCGGTAAACCACCGCAGCAGGACAATCCCCGCCATAGTGGCGAGATAATGTGGCGGCCACATCGTCAATCCGCTGAATCGAAAGAAAAATGCATATAGTGGCATGGGACTCGGCCAGACTATCCAGTTCCTGTTCGCGCGGCAGGAGCGTCCGACCGGATGTGCGGGTTAGGATGACAGTCTGCGCCACCTCAGGAGCTGTCAGTTCGGTCTTCAGCTCAGCAGCCGCAGCCTGGAAGGAACTGATTCCAGGCACCACATCGTAGGGGATGCCTATTTTGTCCAGCTCAGCCATTTGTTCGCGAATAGCCCCATAGATGGAAGGATCACCCGAATGGAGACGCACAACGTCAACGCCCCGCTCTCGCGCCTCGCGACACACAGCAATAATCTGCTCCAGTGTCATTGACGCCGAATCGTGTTTCTCGGCTTTGTCCGGAACCAATCCAAGCACAGCCGGGCTGACAAGGGATCCTGCGTATATGCAGCAGCGGCAGCCGGCCAAGAGCCGCGCAGCTCTGACCGTAAGCAGATCGGGATCGCCTGGCCCTGCCCCAACAAAATGAACAACCGGCTGGCTGTTGGCTTTCCGATGAGGAGCGGAGAGATGGGACATTGTCGGAACAACAACTGAAGCTGTTGCCATGCGAGGCTTATTACCCTTTGTCAGAATCACCGCCATGTAACCTATATCAGACTCCTTGACAGACAGACTCTTCAAGTCCGTCACAATTCGCTCGCCAGGTTGGCCGGCCCGTGAAACAAGCACGGCCTCTTCCAGACACCCCTCCTCCCGAAGAACCTTCACAACCTGAGGCAGACTGCTGCCGATCTTCATCAGCACCACCGTGCCCTCGTTCCTGAGCGCGCTCCTGACGGCATTCAGATCATTCGCTGTCGGCATGACGGTCATTGGCATTTTGCCCTCGCCAAGAGTAAAGCCGGTTAATGCAGCGGCCGCGCAAAACGATGGGATGCCTGGAATAGTTTCGACCTTCAATTCAGGCATGCGTTCCCGCAATGCCATCACGAGGTAGCCGTAAGTGGAGTATAACATCGGATCGCCGAGCGTCAGGAAACATGCATCCTCACCTCTCTCCAGGACAGCGGCGACCTGTTCCGCAGCACTCCGCCAATATTCTGGTAGTTTATCCTCGTCCTTAGTCATCGGAAATAACAGCTCATGAATCTTTGCTCCTGACCAAATGTATGGCTGAGCAATTTTCAAAGCCAGGCTTTCGGTCTTGATACTCGATCTCGGCGCAAAAATATGGGGGCACCCCGCCAGTATCTGGACAGCGCGGACCGTTAGCCATCCGGGGTCCCCGGGGCCCGTCCCGACGCCGTAGAATCTGCCCACTGAACCTTTTTCGGACCGCTCACAGCCGGCTGAAGCACCAAAGATCTCTGCATCGCATCCGCCCTGACGCGAAGCAGCTTCAGTGACCCGTTCGAATACTATTACTGTGTTTGGCTGCGCAGCAGCCTCTGCGACTGAATCGGATGTGATTGCCTCCACTCGCTCGGTCGGCAACGTTAGATCACGGCACGAGTAAATCCGCCAACTGCAACCGGCTAAAGCGGCCAACTGCGAAAGCCACTGTCCAGTCTGTGGATGACCAGTCAACACCGCCACCAGCCGCGCATTCCGCAATTCTGAAGGACTGATTCGCGGGGGCTGACCATGCCCATCAACAATGCGCGCATCAGTCCAATCCAGGGCCAAAGCCGCAAACGCCGCCTGTACCGAACTGATGCCAGACATGACGCGGCAGCATTCGCGGCCAAAACGGCTGATCACCAGTTTGGCAAAACTGCAGATTCCAGGGTCGCCCTTAACAAGCACAACGGTTCGACGCTCCTTGCTTTGCTCTGCAATGCGGTCAAGAGCATCTGCGACATTGCGCCCGATAGCGATTCGTTCCACCCCAGCAGGCGCAAAGCGATCCAACAGTGCCGGCGCTCCAACAATAAGATCGGCAGCCGCGATGGCCTGCCGTGCCGCATCGGCAAGCCAGCCCTCCCCCCCAGGACCACACCCCACGATGGTAATCATCTTGTCGGTCAGAGCCATGCCGCTACATCTCCGTCAGATCCCAGCCAGTCTCCTCTCATGTTGACCAACACCACGGCCACTGGCTTTGAAACACGTTCCTGCACAGCATCGCGCACTGCGCCAGCAATGGCATCGCCCAGTTTGCGTCGGTCCTTATCAACCAGAGGCTCAAACACGCCCTCTGTCGTCGGCGATTCTGGACCGATTTTGATGCCAAAGCTACATGCAACCTCCCGCAAAATCTGCATGGCTGAGCGAGAGCGCGCTGAATGCGTGTCCCACTCTCCACCCGCCAGCTTTGCCAGCTTTCCCGGATGCCCCACAATGAGCACTCGATCCAACTTCCCTTCGGCCGCACGCTTCAGAATGAAGCCCCACTCATTTCCCACGTGGATGACCTGCTCGGCTGTCAGCACAAAATGCTGACGCGCAGCCCTTTCACCAATATGACCCGGCACCAGGACCGGCGATTTCACTCCGCATGCCAGAGCAACATCGAGAGAGCATGAAATTGCCTCTCGTAACGCCGAAACGCTGAAGGGCCGCACCCGTCCCGTTGTGCCAAGGATTGAAAGCCCGCCCACCACGCCAAGCCTTGGGTTAAACGTTTTGACCGCCAGATCTCTGCCACCAGGTATGGAGATGGTGATGCGCAATCCTGCATGTGTTACCTCGCGCACGGCAGATCGAATCATCCGGCGTGGGCCTGGGTTGATGGCCGGCTCGCCTGGGGGGATCTGCAGACCAGGCCTGGTCACCATCCCGACTCCTTCGCCTGCGGCGAAAACAACATCATCCGAAGCGTTCCACGCGACCGCGGCAATTACCATTATCCCGTCGGTCACATCAGGATCGTCTCCTGCGTACTTCCTTACAGCAGCCTCGGCGCCTTCTTCCGAAGGTCGCGCGTACACAACCGGCAGAGTCACGCGGGTTCCGTCCGGGAAAGGAATCTCCACGGCGTTAACAGGGCTGACGCCATCTAATGTGAGCACCGCCGCCTTGGCAGCAGCCGCTGCACAGGCGCCGGTCGTGAAGCCGGTTCTGAGCGCCAACGTCACGATGCCACCTCCATGCTTGTGGCGATAGAGCAAAGCGCGTGAATCACGCTAACCGCGAGAGTGCTGCCGCCACGCCGACCGGTCACCACAATCGAAGGGATAGAAAGCGAAAGCAGTTCTTCTTTGCTCTCCTGCACATGGACAAAGCCAACGGGCATGCCAATTACAAGAGCGGGACGTATGCCCTCTTCCATCATCATCCGGTTCAACTCCAGCAGAGCCACCGGCGCATTGCCAAACGCCACAATGCTGCCATTCAGTACAGGACGGGCTTTACGCACGGCGAACAGTGATCGCGGCAATCCACACCGAGACGACTGCTCAGCCACATCTGCATCCGACACACAGCAATGAATCATTTCCAGGCTGTAGCGGCCGTTTGACCTGCAAAGACGCTCAATCGAGAGCCCCGCCCGTATCATATTGGCATCCACAACGATTGGCGCTCCGGAGCGCAGAGCCCTGACGCCGCTGGAAATGGCCATTGGGCTGAATCGCACCGCTCGGGCAATCGTTGGATCGCCCGTAGTGTGTATCATGCGCCTGACCACTTCCCACTCGTCTAATGAGAACCCGTGCGGTCCAACTTCACGGTCAATAACCTCAAAGGACAATTTCTCTATCTCCGCTCCGCTGAGAGGATTTGCCAGAAAAGAATAAATGATAGGAATGCTCATTCTGCGCCTCGCAAGGATTCAACAAACCTTCTGGCCGCTTCCGGATGCGACGCGAAATGTAGATGGGCGTATCCTGCAAGCACACGCCCTCGCTGAAAGCCGTCAGATGTCGGCGACGACTCGCTCCGATGACGACTTTCAAACACCTGTCTCCAACCATGCTGCTGAATATCCGCAGGAATGATTTCTGAGTAGTGGAACTCATGACCCCGAAAGACATCACCACGTCGGCCAAAGAACGTGTCGGCGGCGAGGGTCACCTCCACATAACCAAGAGATTTACGCTTTGGCCCCATGCGACATCGGAACGGAAGGAGCCCCGCCATTGGATAACGCTCTCCATTGACCAACTCGATCTCCTGAGAAAGGTACATCAATCCGCCGCATTCCGCATAAACTGCTCCTCCTGACGCGACAAACTGGCGGATTGCCTCGATCATCGCGACGTTCATCGAGAGTTTAGCGGCGTGCTCCTCCGGATAACCACCCCCGATGTAGATGCCATGAACGCCTTCTGGAAGCGACCGATTCTTTAGAAGCGAGAAGGCAACGATTTTCGCGCCCTGACTCTCCAAAGCCTCAATGTTGTCCGAATAGTAGAAATGAAAAGCTTCGTCCCGAGCGATGCCCAGCCTCACTATGGAAGGCCGTCGTGAATCTAATGCGTGGGAATAGTCGCTCTCCCTTTCTGCGATGATCTCTCCCGATTTGATGCACTCCACAAGTGCGTCCACTTTTACGTGTCTCTCCAGGGCGTCGGCGAATCGGTCCAGAGTCTTGATCGAAAGATACGAACCGTCCGCAGTTACCAGACCCAGATGCCGACTCCGCAGCTCCGGAAAGGCCCCACGCGGAATGGCGCCCAACAGTGGCGGAA
>CALETX010000223.1 GCA_937920455.1 uncultured bacterium | reverse complement strand
GATTTCCTGCTCCACGAGCCGAATCTCTCTCTCATTAGCCCCTTTGCGCATGATGACTAACATGTACGATGTTCCTCGCGAGTGTTGTTGTGTTTATTTGAAGATGGCATTCAGTGCTTCGTCCGCGGCGCGGGCTCCAAGCCCTCCTGTAAAAGCGCCGGTGGCTGCCGAAATGGTCGCGCAGACAACTCCCTTTATTCTCTGCCCCCAACTGTTCCTGCGCTGCTCCATGGCTTCTTTTTCGGCTGCGGCAAGTTTTTCGGCCTGCTTCTTCATTGCTTCGGCTTCAGCTTCAGCCCGCGCAAGCTTTTTTTCCGCAGCATCCTCCTCGGCTGCTCTGCGCTCGGCCGCAATCTGTTCCATTCCGGCCTTTGCGTCAGCAAGGGCCGCGTCGCGTCTATCCTGTCTGGCAGATGCAAGTGATTCCAGGGGAGTGCCCATGGAGTCGTCGGAGACGCTGCCGCGTTTGGGAGGGTCAGCCTCAGCTTCCGCAAGTGGATTTGCGCGTTTTGTTATCACCGGTCTGGCTGCGCGTTCGCTTGGAGACCTTGGTGTTTCGGCCTGGTTTCTGGCCAGCCAGAGATCAAGGGGAGGGGGATTTTGACGGCGAACTGCAAGGTCAAGCCAGGTTTGTATGTCGGTCAGGAACTCTGAAGCATTGTCCATACTGCTGCGAAGAAGCGATTCCGCTGCCGCAGAGCGCAAAGCAAGATAATTTTCGGGAGAGGGTGCAAGCCCAAGCGAGTCGCCGATGAGTTTGAGGAAAACAGAGTCTTCTCGTTCCTCCGCCTCTGTGAAACGAGCGATGAAAGTCTTGAATTGGTCTGGAGCCTGTTCGCCAAGAGCGACGGTCAAGTCAGCTCTGATGTCCACGATCTCGCGCTGATACCATTTGTTCGCCGAAGCAGATATCTGATTGGCTATATCTGTATTTGAGTTTTTCGACGAAAGACTCTCCGCCTGACCGAAAGCATGCTTAGCGACAAGATAGCGCAGGTACGATTTGGCCAGAAGAGCGGTTTGTTCCTTTGTCCACGGTAGGGTCTGCTCTGCAAGGGAGCAGCAGATTGCAAGGATGGCGATACAAGTCGTTGCTGTGAGAGTATAACACATGGCCTTATCCTCCAGGCGCCGATCGAAGGTCACATGCCTTCGACAGGCACTGCCCTGATGCTGATTTTCCCAGACTGAATTTCCAGGATCTGATACTTGATTCCTTCTGGCGGATTAACGAGCAGCATTTCGCCGAGTTCTTCGGCCGGCAGCGAGCTGGTGACTTCGAAGACTGCTACGCCGGATGTGTAGGACCGCTGAATGATGTTGCTGACATTGCGCGACATTTCGCGAAGGCTGTCACGGACGGCTTTGAGCTTCCACGTCTTGTCGACGCCGCCGACGGTGAGGGTAATGGGTTGCCCAGAAGGTTCAGCCGATGCTCCTCCGGATGCAATCCATGCGCTCTCGATTTTTGGCGCCAGGATTTCAAAGGATTTGCGGGCGGCTTTCTTGAGGGCCTGAGAACTGCCGCTGACGTCTTCCAGAGCCGCTACGGTTTCAGTCTCTGAAGCGGATGCTATCGTAGCTGAATTGTCCGTCCGCACTGCCCGCAGGGTGACGATGGCCTGATAAGCGCGCAGGTTGGTATCGGCGATACGGCGAGCGGATGGCTTGGCGACGGCTTCGCCTAGAACGATTACATCCGCGCCGAACTGAAGGGCCATGGCCTTTGCTCCACGAGTATCGCCGCTCATGAGCAACATTTGCTGATCCTTCTTTATGTTGGCCTTGACTGTATCCTGATCCACAACGGTGTATCCGAGGCCGGTGAGAATGCCCACTCCCATGGCTTCGACCTCTGAAGTAGGAATGGTGCCGAGGCTTTTTTCATCAATCATGAGCATGATCCTGGGCAGCGGGACGGCGGCTTTGCGTATGGATGCGGCTTCTGTTGAACTCTCAAGGTGGTCAGCGCCGGATCGGTGGTCTGCTGGGCTTTCATGAGTTGGGGAAGTGGCGCAACCTGAGACAAGAAAGAAGGCGATTGTTGCGGCGAGTTTCAAGAGCGCGACTTGGCCGGGATGTGGTTTCGAAGATATCATGTCATCTTCTCCATTGGCGAAGGAGATCTGCGACGGCTTCATGAACGATGGTCCTGGCATGAATTGGTAGAGGGGTTGAACTTGATGGCGCCCGCGAAGCGTGGTCCACGCTCCATATTATTTTTCCGGTTTCGCAGTGGATCATTCGCATCGAAAATGCCACAACGGGGTATGTTCTTCCACGAGATGCCGTCATGCCATATTCGGCGACAGTTCCGACAACCACGCCGTCGGCGCCGAGAAGCGCGCCTATCTGGGCAGCCTTGGCTTCGGAGACTCCGGAGAGAGCAAGTTCGGTTTCTCCTAGAACCTGGCTCAATTGGTTGCGTTCAACGACATCGTACTTGTTTGCTTTCAGGATTTCAGTGACTACCATGTCCGAGACCGACGCGCCGATGAGTTCTGTCGCGGCTTTGAACGGCATGACCGCTATTTTGCGCACAATGGATGCTGATGGCGTTATGTAAACATTGGGTTTTGAAATGTTGCTGGACGTTAAGGCACAGCCGGTCAGAAGCGTGGCCACCAAGAATATCGAAATAAAGATCGCAGGGTAGCGCCGGAATCGGGCCTCTATTTTTCGAGACAAGTGATTTGCTTTCTGAACACCGCTCAGGGCACAGAAATGGGCCTTATGGCGTGAGAGTTTGACTGGTGCGTGGTGCGGTAGAGTATTCATTATTTTCTTTTCCATGGTTCGCCTCCATTTATCCTTTCGCTAAAGGCTGGTCAACACCAAAGGAGCCGCATGGTATTGTATTCCTTATCCCTTCGCTGGCCGCGTTGACTTTCTTGCCAAGGCAACTGGCGACCAG